>CBFGTI010000022.1:0-53481 GCA_965651695.1 uncultured Imperialibacter sp.
AAGTAGGCCGCATCGGCGGACCGAAAAATCAAGGAGAATTTAAACGCTCAAGGCCTTTTCACGCATCGCCCGCCAAACCGTTCCACGTCGGTCTCCGGCTTCCCTCCTGGGCGGGCGCTACTCTCCTTGAAGATTTGTGTGGCGATCAATTTACCGTTGCCAATTTTTACCGGACACTAGTAGTTTGAAGTTTTTAAGTTTTCAGTTTGGAGTTTTTTTTGTGCGCTGTTGCAGGCCCTGGTTTTTGGTGATTGGTTAATTTAATGTGGCTTCCGGAATTTACTCAAGCCTAAGTTTAAGTATCAGAGGTTTGAGCGCTTTTTCCGAATTCAGTTTGCCTTCTTCGTAGTGGCCCCAGGGGCTGTTGGCCACAAAATAGAACGTATCCTTTACAATTGTGCCGAGGGTTGGCTCGGCAAGGTGGGGGGTAGCCTTCTCCAAATAGTCCAGGCTTTCAATTCTGCCGTCTGTTTTGCTTAGGCGTAGCCGCGTAATCCTGAATGGCTGTACACCATTTTGAACCGCGATGAGTGAGTTTTTGTAAAAGTACAGGCCATCTATGCCCTTATCCAGAAAATGGTCAGGCATTGGCATTTTCTCCATTTGAGATGGGTTGGCCATTTCTACCCTATAAAGACCTTTTATATAGTCGGCCACGTACAAATATTTGCCATCTGCAGAAAAGCACAGGCCTTGTAGGTTCAGCCATTCATCGGACCTTTTGAACTCCTCAATTTTTGTGGATCCTTTTTTCAACAAGTAAATCACAGGAAGCCCGCTATCGGAAATGTAGATGTTTCCGTTTTCGGCGATCACCAAATCACCCCAATGATGCTTGCCTTCGTCGGCGACTATAAAAGACTGTGTGATCTGCCCTGTTTCCAGGCTTATTTGGACCAGCCGGCAGTTACCTTCGTCTTTGGCTGTAAAGTTCTCCATTTCGGCAATGGCGCAGGTGGTAGCCCACAGCGACTTTTGCCTGCTGCTCACGGCCAGGCCACTTACGGCCCATAAAACCGGGGAGGTGCAAAAATCGGAAACCCGGCCATTCGGTGAAATCCGCACTATTTTTCGCTGGTGGATGCTGCTAACAAAAAAGCTCCCCGACCCGGGGTCGTACGCTACAGCCTCCGGATGCAGCTGATTGTCGGGCAGTACAAAAGCTGTGTCGGCTGCTGCCGTAGGGCTTGCCAGTTCATCAACCAAAGTTTGCAGCTGTGTAAACGCTGCTTTTTCCTTTACAAACTCGTAATCGGCATTGGCAAGTAGCTGCGGATCGCCGTTCATGAGCAGCGTTCTTTGCAGGTACTTCAGCGTATTTGCCGTGTCGCGCCGGGTTACAGCCAGGCCCAGCAGTTGCTTAACCACCACAGGGTGGTGCGGTCTTATGGAGTCGATAGTTTGCAGCTTACTGAAGGCCGCATCATGGTTCTGGTTTTCAATGTCTTTTTTGGCTTCTTCAAAAAGCTCGTTAACAGATTGACCGTAAGTTTGAAAGCAAAGAAAAAAGATGGCCAGGGCTAGTGATGTTCGCATAAGGTAGATTAGTTTTCTTACTAACAGTTTAGCGGCAGCGCCCCCTCATGGTCAACTCAGATGTTCCTTGTACCAGCCAAATTTTCTGGACAGCAGCGTGGTGCCCCACACCAGCAGGAATGTTTCCAGCCCTTTTCTGAAGGTTTCTGCCGCCTGGCTTTCGTATCCGGCGGTACTAAAGGCATACTTCAGTACCATTCCACTCAGGGAAATTATGGCTATTGCCAGTATAACTCTGAATATTCTGTGCAAAACCGGCGCGTTATCGGTGGGAAAACTATCTAACCCGATGAAAAGAAAGCCCAGATTGAGCGCAAAGAAACGTGCGGCAATTTCGTTGCCGGTAAACGAAATAGCGAGGGGAAAAAGTAATCCGGCACCCAAAAACAGCATCATGGGTTTAGAAAGGTCCCATTCGAACCTTTTGGTTTTTATAAAGATTTCGCCATTTTTTTTCTTTATCAAAAAGTACCACGCAAGCATTACCGTTAGCAGGCCGATGAGCAACCCTCCCAGAACATCGGCGAGAAAATGGCGACCCAGGTACATTCTGGAGAAGGGCATCATTAGTACCATAAAAAGGCCCGTACCCCTCAGCCATTGTTGCCTGAAAAATAATGCCACCCCTCCCCAAAAGCAGGTTGCTCCGCTTACGTGGCCTGAAGGAAACCCAAATGAGTCGATATGCTGCAAACGGAAGTAGTCTATTGATTCTTGAGAGGGCAGGGAAAAAAAACTCTTTCCACCTTGTTTTTGAAAGGGGCGAGCTCCATTAAACTCATCCACAAGCACCTTCAGACTGGAATCGACATTTTCGGGGCGGGGGAGGGCGAAGTAATCCTTTAAGAACGATACCAGCAGGCCTGTCCACAAAAGCATATGCACAATAATAAAGGACCTTTTCAAGCTTACGCCGAACATGAGCACTATAGCAATGAATATATAAAAAGCCTCGTACCCCGTGACGGTGATGAAAGTCATGAGCCAGCGAAGGAAGGGGTGGTCGAAGCTTTGAAGAAAATGATTTAGCTCAGTTTGAAACATGTAATGACAATTTTTCCGAAAATAATCAGTTAATGGATATGAAATGAGACAGGTTGTCCGTTAAACGCAATATAATAATGCAAAAATGTATCATAAGTGCAAAAATCCTTCGTTGGTACATTGATTGATAAATGCTATCTGATAAAAAGGGGAAAGGAAAGAACATGAGGATTTCGGATACATTGGTAAAGAATATGATCGTTACAGCCGATCTGCTCAATACCATCAATGGAGGAATGAGTATGCCTTCATTTCAGATTAAGAGAAGGGAAACTCATTATGAACTGGACGTGAAGGCACCTGGAATTTCGGTTGAGGCTTTAAAAGTAGAGATTCACAACAGGCTGCTGAGCGTATTCCATTACCTGGACTACGCTTCGCCTGAACATGATGAGGGAGATGTGGGGGCGCCAAACATCATACATTTGATGGCGATTCCATCGGATGTGGAGTTGGACGCAGTGCATGCTGTTTTTAACGAAAACAGACTTAAGGTGATCATGCCTTTCAATGAAGTGGCTGATGGTTACCACAGGAGTGTAGACATAAATACGAATTAAATTCTTAAGCATAGATTGATTAGTCCTTTGTTTGACCCGGTGTGCAGCTGCACGCCGGGTCTTTTTATTTTCGCCGGCGGAGCAGTATCTGCAGTAAAGGTGGCGGTATTGTATAGCATTGTTCATTCGTTATTTTTGCCGCGGTCCTTTCACACGACAGCACAGCATGCTTGGAGTTTTTGTGATTTTTTACCTCATCGTAACTGTAGCGATTGGAGTGGCTGCTGCCAGGCATATTAAGACATCGAAAGACTTTATGCTGGCGGGTCGTCAGCTTCCTTTGCTGCTTTCATCCTCCGCATTGTTTGCATTATGGTTTGGCTCCGAAACTATTTTCGGCGCCTCGTCGGAGTTTGTGAAACATGGTGTGCTTGGGGTAATAGAAGACCCTTTTGGTGGGGTGCTGTGCCTGGTTTTATTCGCTTTGATATTTGTAAAACCGTTGTACCGGTTAAATCTGCTCACATTGGGCGACCTTTATCGCAACCACTACGGCAAAGCGGTTGAGCTGCTCGCCAGTGGGTGCATGTTGCTCACGTTTTTTGGCTATATAGCCGCTCAATTGGTTGCATTGGGGATTTTGATCCAGATCATCTCCGGAATACCAGTCGTTTACGGCATCCTCATAAGTGCCGGGGTGGTTACGGTATATACGCTGGTAGGGGGGATGTGGGCAATAACCATCACCGACTTTATGCAAAGTATAATTATAGTAACGGGGCTCGTAATTGTAGCCATTGCTGTCATTGGGAAAGCCGGTGGTATGTCGCCCATTCTCGCAGGGGCGCCAAATAATTTTTTTTCGTTTTACCCCGAAGGTGGCTTTATGGAATGGTCGCACTATATGGCGGCATGGGCCACGCTGGGCCTTGGGTCGCTGGCCTCGCAGGATATTTTCCAACGGGCCAATTCGGCAGCGGATGAAAAAACAGCGGTACGCTCTACGTTGCTGGGTGCAGGCATTTACGGAGTTATTGCTATTCTCCCCCTTTTCATCGGCTTGGCCGGCAAGGTGCTTTACCCGGAACTGGCCAACGGGGATACACAAAAAGTGCTGCCGGCTATGGTAATGGAACACACGGGACTGGGCGTGCAGGTGATGTTTTTCGGGGCGTTGCTCTCAGCAATATTCAGCACGTGTAGCGGTGCTATTCTGGCACCTGCCAGCATTTTGTCGGAAAATATCGTAAGGCCGTTAGTCAAACCGGTTTCGGATCGACAATTTCTCATTATTCTCAGAATATCGGTGGTAGCCATGGCATCGGTGGCGGCGTGGATGGGCGCTTTCCGCACCAATATTTACGAGTTGGTTGCCGAATCGTCAATTTTGGGACTCGTCACATTGTTTGTGCCGATGGTAGCTGCTTTATTTTGGAAGAAGTCTTCTGCCGGTGGGGCGGTCATTTCCATGGTTAGCGGCCTTTCTGTCTGGTTTTTGTGCGAGCATATAGTAGGCACCGAGTTTCCAGCCATGTTTATCGGTTTTTTTGCCTCAATTGCAGGGATGGTAGCGGGTAGCATTATTTTACCTCGCCGGCCCCCCAAAGGCAACTACTGATCGCCAGCCGCTGTGTCAGCGGCTTCTCTGCAGTCAATTAGTTCTTCGGTTAGCTGTGTGGTAATTTCTTTTTCTCTCACCAACAGTTGCTGCTGTTTATACGCAGCCATGGCATTTATTTCAGCTTTCGAATATTGGATCTTGGCAAAAATTGTCAGCATTATGAGGGCCAGCGATTCAATTACTATCACAGCAAGAGCGAGTTTTCTCATTAGCAAGGTGTTTTATCCAGCCACAATCTTACGGAATATTTGGCAAGGCGTGGCGTGCAAACACCACCGTTCGCTATTTTCCTCTACTGCATTTCTCAAGGTCCGCTTGTAGCTTTTTGGCTAATTCTTCTTGTTCCCGGGCAATCGAGTAGGAACGGTCGGCTTCGGCTGCGTGTCTCATCGCCAATTCCTGCATTTGTTCAGCTTCCTGCTGCGCTGCCTTTGCCATTTCAGCCTGTACCTGTGCTTGTATATGTTGCTTCTCAGCTTCCGCTGCTTGTATTTTGGCCATCAGAATAAAAAATACGAGGGCCACGGTCTGAACGCCGATTACGATTTTAATCCAAAGTTTCATAAGGCTATTTTTTAGATAAGCAATTAACCAGTTCAGTGTGAGCTAATTCAGCCTGCCTGTGGGCCTCCATTTGTGCCTTTTCTGCAACTGCCATCATCTCTGCTGCTCTTTGGGCCTGTGCTTCCGCCTCGGCCTGCGATTTCCTCGCTAAATCTGCCTGACATTCTGCTTCTGCCTTCAACCTACCTGCTTCTGTTTTTTGAATCTGGAATAATACAACCAGAACAATGAGAGCTATAGACTGAAATATTAAAAGAACTTTCACCCAGCGTTCCATAGTTACTTATTTTTAGATGAACATTTTAATAGTTCCGCAGTAGTTTCTGCGACCGTTAATCTCATTTCTTCAGCATCATTTTCCGCCCGGCGGGCTTCGGCTGCCATTTTCTCTGCCCTTGCAGCTTCCATTTCAGCCATTTCTGCATTTCGTTGCGCCAGCTGCGTTTGAACCACGGCATAAGCGGTTTGCTTTTCGGCTTCTTCGGCTTTAATTCGAGCATAAATGACCAGAGAAATGAGGAGTGCGGTTTGTAGACCTATGGTGATTTTTACCCAGCGGTTCATATTGGTTGGTTTGGTGGTTCTATTTTTTTCGGTGTGTTATTTCAGCATTTGCTACCTACGCTCGCTTTCGGCGATTACTGCTCCCGCAAGTCTCACTAACAAATGCCGGTTGCTGTGAAAATCGTTTCGAGCGCTACAAGGGTTCTTTTTATTTAAAAATTAGAAAGTAGTAAAAAAATCATCGTCTGAAAGCTAGTAAAGGTACTTTTAACAGTGAAATGCTGTCTGTGCACAATTGAAGTCTTAAGATATGTCAAAAAAGTTAAAAACAAAAGATTAAAATGGCAATCCAAAACGGATGAAAAGTTGCTGTAGAAATAACCGTGTTATCAGCCGACGTGGTGGTGCTGGTTTTAAAATCCAGGTACCTAAACCAAAAACATAGAAACGCTAGTTTAAACTAACCGCCCGTATTATTTTTGCGCATGGCTGAAATGATCCTGATCCTCGACTTTGGATCTCAATACACTCAACTCATCGCTCGCCGGGTAAGGGAGCTAAATGTCTACTGCGAAATTCATCCGTATAACCACCTTCCCGAGTGGAGTGACCAAATAAAGGGGGTCATTTTGTCGGGTAGTCCGTGTTCGGTTCGGGATGCCGGATCGCCTGATGTAGATATCGATTTTTTCTCATCTAAGGTGCCTGTACTTGGGGTTTGCTACGGCGCCCAGCTAATGGCTCAGAAAAACGGAGGCAACGTGGAGCCATCTTCCACCCGGGAGTATGGGCGGGCAAAGCTTAGCAAAGTAGATACACACTTTGATCTGCTAAAGGAAATTACGATCAACTCTCAGGTGTGGATGTCTCACGCCGACACCATCGCGGCCATTCCCGACCGATTTGATGTGATTGCCAGCACCCCCACTGTGAGAATAGCGGCATTCAAAGAAAAGGGAAGAGATGTGTATGGCATACAGTTCCATCCGGAGGTAACTCATAGCCTCGAGGGGAAAACCGTGCTGCGCAACTTTGTGGTGCATATTTGCGGCTGCCAGCAAGACTGGACTCCCGATATTTTTGTCGAGTCTACAGTGGCTGAGCTTAAAGCCAAATTAGGTAATGATAAAGTGGTGATGGGGTTGTCGGGTGGCGTAGATTCATCGGTGGCGGCTATGTTAATTCATCGTGCCATAGGTAAGAACCTCCATTGTATTTTCGTTGATAATGGGCTGCTGCGGAAAAATGAATTTCAGGAAGTACTGAATTCATACAAGCACATGGGGCTGAATGTGAAGGGTGTAGATGCAAAGCAAAAATTTTACGAAGCGCTCAGTGGCTTAACAGATCCCGAAAAGAAGCGAAAAGCTATCGGCCGGGTATTTATTGAAGTCTTTGATGAAGAGGCCCACCAGATACAAGATGTAAAATGGCTCGGACAGGGCACTATTTACCCGGATGTGATTGAATCTGTATCGGTGAAAGGCCCTTCTGCAACTATTAAGTCGCATCATAATGTTGGGGGGTTGCCTGAGAAAATGAAAATGAAAGTTGTGGAGCCGTTGAACACGCTCTTTAAAGATGAAGTGAGGCTGGTGGGGCGTACGCTTGAGATAGATCAAACCATATTGGGGCGCCACCCTTTTCCGGGGCCGGGCCTGGGTATTCGTATTTTGGGAGACATTACGCCTGCAAAAGTGGCGATTCTTCAGGAAGTAGACCATATTTTTATCAAAGGCTTAAAAGACCATGGCTTGTACGACGAGGTTTGGCAGGCAGGGGCGATTCTAACGCCGGTTCAGTCGGTTGGTGTAATGGGAGATGAGCGAACTTACGAAAATGTGGTGGCGCTAAGGGCGGTAACCAGCGTAGACGGAATGACGGCCGATTGGTGCCATTTGCCATACGACTTTCTTGGAGAGATTTCCAGTGAAATAATAAACAAGGTAAAAGGGGTAAACCGGGTTGTTTACGATATCAGCTCCAAACCGCCGGCTACCATCGAATGGGAATAAACCAGATGGGAGGAAAAATGATTATTTGTAAGAGGATCGCTTTTTGCTTTCTGCTTTTGCAGGCATTGGCTGCTAGTGCCCAGGACTATCAGACAAACTACACGTTTGGGAAAGAGCTTTTTAGAGATGGGCGCTATGACCTGGCGATGGAATCATTTAAGAAAGTGATGGTGCCAGCGCCAAACAATCCCTACGCTCCTTATGCCACTTTTTATCATGCGTTGTCTGCTTACAGGGCCGGGCGTGTGCAGCAGTCGCGGGAGCTTTTTCTGGAGTTGCTGCAGCGTTTTCCTTCATGGGATAAAAAAGATGAGGCCAACTACTGGATTGGCACTACTTATTTTGAAGAGCGAAAGCCGGGGGCAGCTCTGAACTATCTGAACAACATTAAGACGCCTACCGTATTGCGTGACGTGCGGGCATTAAAAGGTAAGTATTTGTCAGAAATTGATACTGTAAGTAAATTGGTTGCGCTGCTCGAAATTTACCCGGGCGACACGGTGCTTGCGGAGCAGACAGCCCTTGCAATTTCGAAAAAACCTTACGACGTTTTCGATCATGAACTGCTGAGAGAACTGGTAGAGAAATACGGATTGGAGCAGGAAAAGTATGGACTGGTGGACCTGAGCAAGTCGGTTAAGAAGAATACCTATCATGTGGCAGTAATGCTGCCTTTCATGTTCGCCTCGTTGGAAGATACAAGGGTGATTTTGCGCAACGACATTGTGACTGACCTGTATAATGGAATGCTGCTGGGTATGGAGCAACTAAAGGAGGAGAAGAAACCGGTTGTACTACATGCGTATGATACAAAAAGAAGCGGAGAGGAAACCAGGAAGCTGCTGCAGCAGGAAGAGTTGGCCCGAATGGACTTAATTGTGGGGCCGTTATTTCCTGAGCCAAGCAGGCTGGTGTCGGAGTTTTCCTACGCCAATAAAGTAAACATGGTTAATCCCATTTCCACTAACCCCGACGTAATCAGCGGAAACCCGTACTCCTTTCTTATAAAACCCAGCAACTTCACGCAGGCCATAAAGGCAGCGGACTATGCAATCGCAAATTTTTCTCAAAAGAAAAATGCATTGGTTTTTTATGAAGATAACCCGAGGGATTCGGCTACCGCTTTTGTTTACAAAAAAGAGCTGGAAGAGGGTGGAGTCACGGTTTTGAAAATACAGGCACTTAAACCATCCGATGCCCACTACCTTATAGATACGCTAGCTCACAAAACCGATGTTGTGATTGAGGACAAGGTTCAACTGGATTCCATGCTTCTGCGGCCGGAGAAATACATCGTAAAATCACGAAATAAATCATTTGGTAGCGACTCTCTTGTGTGGTACGAAGAAGTATGGAAAATTGGAAGAGACAGCATTGGCCATATAATGGTTGCTTCTTCGAATACACTCCTGGCCACAAACAGCATAAGTGCAATGGAGATTAGACCCGATAGAATTCCGCTTATCGGTCGGGAGGACTGGCTGGATATTCCACAGGTAAATTTTGAACAAGTGGAGAGAATTGGGGCGGTGATGATTGCCCCGTCGTATGTAGATATGTCGCAAAGTGCTTATCGAAAATTTCAGGCCGCCTATTTAAACAAGTTTAAGACTATCCCGTCGCAAAACGCCTGCTTGGGTTACGAAACCATCGTGAGCATAGGGAGGCTGCTGCATCAAAACGGAACCTACTTCCAGGCGGGAATGGCGGAGGGACAGCCGGTAAAGGGGATGTTGCTGCCGGGAATCGAATATGGATACTCTAATGACAACCAAACAGTGGCCTTTCTACGCATTGTGAACGCTGAGATAATGGCAGAAATTAAATAGCGAGCTATAGTGAAAAGAATATTAAGCACTGAACTTTTTGATCGTGCGAAAAAAGTAATTCCGGGTGGTGTGAACTCACCCGTGAGGGCTTTCAAGGCAGTGGGGGGCAATCCACTTTTTATAAAGTCGGCGAAAGGTCCGTGGTTGTTCGACGAAGATGGAAACCGATACATTGACCTGATTAATTCTTGGGGGCCGATGATCCTTGGCCATGCGCACGAAGGCGTGGAAGAGGCAGTAAGAGAGGCTATACCTCGTTCGTTTTCCTTTGGTGCTCCAGGTCGAACTGAGGTTGAAATTGCCGAATTGATTGTGGAAATGATGCCATCCATTGAGAAAGTCCGGATGGTTAACTCTGGCACAGAGGCAACAATGTCGGCGATCAGATTGGCACGTGGCTTTACCGGACGAGATAAAATGATCAAGTTTGAAGGGTGCTATCATGGCCACGGCGACTCCTTTTTGATAGCAGCGGGTAGTGGAGCTGTAACCATGGGAACCCCTGACAGCCCCGGCGTAACCCGGGGAACTGCCCTTGATACCCTAACTGCCCCCTATAACAATTTGCCGGCGGTTGAAGAACTGATAGCAAACAACAAAGGGGAGATTGCAGCTATTATTCTGGAACCTGTGGTTGGCAACATGGGGTGTGTGCTGCCGCTTCCGGGCTTTCTGGAGGGGTTAAGAAAAATATGTGATAGGGAAGGTATCTTGCTAATTTTCGACGAAGTTATGACCGGCTTCAGGCTCGCCAAAGGAGGGGCGCAGGAGGTGTTCGGCATACAGCCTGACCTCACTACCCTTGGAAAGATCATTGGTGGCGGGATGCCCGTTGGCGCTTATGGGGGAAGGGCGGAAATTATGGATTTTGTAAGTCCGCAGGGCCCGGTTTACCAAGCCGGCACACTTTCGGGAAATCCGATAGCGATGGCTGCAGGCAAGGCGATGCTAACCTACCTGAACGACCACCCGCAAATTTATACCCAACTTAACGAGGTAAGTCTGCGAATAGTAAACGGAATCAAAAAGAACCTTAGCGACCTGAACCTGCACTATACGATCAACCACATCGGAAGCATGCTGAGCATTTTTTTTACCGATGTACCTGTAACAGACTTTGAAAGCGCAAAGACCTCCGATACAGGTCTTTTCGGAAAATACTTCCAAAAAATGCTTGAAAAGGGTGTTTACCTGGCACCTTCCCAGTACGAAACCTTATTTATTTCGTCCGCGATAACAAACGAACTGGCTGACCAGATTGTGCAGGCAAACCGGGAGTCTTTGGAGAGGCTGACATAAAACCACTTCCTTGAGTTTTCAAAAAAAGTGGAAAGATGTTGACCTAACCTGGACAAATTACGTTATATTAGTAGACATTTTACCAGGTGCCTATGAAGAACCGTAAATACCCAACAACCGAACCTACCCCCAGCCAGGTAAACGAGCCTGCAATAGCATACAAAACATCTGAAGCGCCCCTTACAGCGCATTCCATCTTGAGCATATCAGGTGAGCTCGTTGCAGATCCACTTCGCCGGATTGATACTTTTCGAAATGGATTCAGCAAAAGGTCTTTCGACAAACTAAAGGAAGTTACAGGCCTCGATTACAACAAGCTGGCGGCTGCTCTTTCCGTTTCTACCAAAACCCTCCAGCGTAAGGATGTTTTCGAAATTGTTCAGTCAGAGAAGATGTATGAGCTGGCTGAACTGTATTCAATAGGTATCAGCTATTTCGGCACGGAGGGTTTTCGTCGATGGATGGACCGGCCGCTTTTTACATTAGGCAACCGAAAGCCCATAGAGCTGATTGATGTGTCGGAAGGGTTGTCGCTGCTGAAAACGGAGATAATGCGGCTTCAGCATGGCATTGCAATATGATTATCTATCGGATTGCCCTCACAAAATTTTGTGACACAAGTGGTGAGGGAGCCCGGATATACGGTGGACGGTGGAACCTGCCGGGGCACGCCGTCCTTTATGGTAGCAGCTCGATATCTTCGGCTTTGCTGGAACGTTTGACAATAGACTCAGAACTGTTTTCATCCGAGCGCTACGTTTTGTATTCCACTATGGAAATCCACTGCCCGGACCATTTCATTAGCTTTCTGCCTATTGAGGAATTGCCAGAGGGATGGGACGCCCTGCCTTATGGAAATGCACCTCAGGAGTTTGGAACCAATCTGCTTAAAAATGGCACCTGGTGTTTTGGTGTTCCGTCTGTTGTAGACAAATCGTCTCTCAATTATGTAATTGATCCATTCAGCGCACAGTTCCAGCAGTTGCAGATTGAGATCCACCCTTTAAAACTTGACCACAGGATCGTAAGGAGTTGAATCCAGCCTATTCAAGCCATACATCGAGCTGCTGTATTTTTGGTTTACTTTCGGGGGTAAGGGTGAAAAATACCGCAGCAGTTCCCTTGTCTCCGGTGATCCTGAACCGGCCTCGCAGCTGGTTGAAGGGCTCAATTTTTTCAACTGACGTTACTTCGCCTATCGTGTTCATCACATCTTTATACATAGTCAGGCGCTTTTCTCTTGATAGGTCCAGAAAAAAGTTTTCGGCAAAAACATCTCCTTCAATTGCTTCATCGGGTGCAATTAGCCATTCTTCAAGTTGCTTTTTTCGCTCAGCTAAAATTTCAGAAGCCGGCAAAACCCTTGGAGTGATCCCTGCTTTCTTAAAAATAAGATTTGCCACTTCGTTATTTACCGACCCCAGGCCGGCATATGTTCTGTTTGCAAATGAGATAATGCCCAAGTCGTAATCGGGGTAAAACCTGTACTCGCTGCCAAAGCCCGGCAGCCCGCCACTGTGGCTTATCCTAACCTGCCCGGTGCAGTCTTTTCTCCAACCAAGGCCATAACCATAGGCCGAAATAATCGGACACGGGTTGCCGTCTCCATCACGAGCGTCGGCAAACAAGTTGAGCTCAGCGGGTTTATGCATTGCACGAAGGCTGCTTCTTTTTACCGGCCCGGTTTCGCCGCTACTTTGCGGTGGGTAGGCGGCCAAATGATATGCAACATATTTGCTAAAATCGTCCAAGGATGTGATGAGGCCGCCCATAGCGCCAAAGGCCCCGTCGTGCAACATCGGCTCCTTTTTCCACTGCTCGTCTTCCCATCTATAACCCAGTGCAAGTTTGTTGGCGGGGAGCCCCTCGTACTCCCAAAAGGTGTTGACCATGCCGAGCGGCTTGAAGATATTTTCAGTCATGTATTGCTGGTACGGAACTTTAGCGACAGCGCTGATGATCTGGCCAAGTATTGCATAGCCGGTGTTGCTGTATTCAAACTGCCATGAGGGAATGTTGGAGAACGAGAGTCCACTTTCGATTAAAGCAAGCAGGTCGTTAGGAGTGTCTTCCAGCTGCCGGTCTCCCCAGGGGTTGTCTTCCGGGAATCCGGCTGTCATTGTCAGCAGATTCCCGATGGTAATGGGAGTGGCATCGCCAGTGAGGTATTCAAGCTGCCCTAATTCGGGAACATAGTCGGCCGCGGCGTCCGATACCCGGAGTTTGCCCTCTTCTTGCAGCTTCATGATAGCTAAGGCAGTAAAACTTTTGGTCATCGATGCAATTTTAAAAAGCGATTGAGTGGTAACCGGCTCCTGAGTTTGCAGATTTACCACACCCGTGGCGCCCGACCAAATCAGCTCGCCATGCATCACAATTCCGTATACCATGCCCGGGTAGTGGTTTTTTTCGGCAGTCGATTTAAAAATTGCTTCAATTTCAGGAATGAGTGCTTTTACTTTTTCCACTCTGTTGTTGTCTTCAAAAAAAGGAGGCTGGTAACTACTGATAGCCTCAACTGGGTGAGCGAATGGCATTCTCTGCTGCTGTGGTTCCGGATTTTCGCAGCTGTAAAAAAGCAGTAAAAGGGTGATTAGTGTGGTGTAGCGGCTTTTCATGATTGCAGAAGTTTAGAATAATAAAAACGAAATGAGCATTTCGGATATCGTGCCAAACAGCAAGCAGCAAGAATATATCCAGCCAAGAAGACAAAACTTGACCAGTGTCTTACCCCAACGTTGACCATATACCCTTAGAAAGGAGATAAAGGAATAAACTGTAACAAGTAAAATGCTAATCGTGATGACCCAGCCTTTTGCCTGGTCACTATCGACATCGCTCAGTAGGAAAATAATAGCACTTCCGTAGATAATATAAGCCATGCAGTGTAAATGAATGGCATGAATGAGATGGTTGATATAAAGAAACCTTCTTCTCACGTATAGCAGTTTCAAGATAAGCGCAAAAATTGGAAGCATTAGAAACATGAGGATAGGAAGGTTCTTGGTGACAAAATCGACCACTATTTGACTGTCAGCCCTTTCTATCCGAATGAATTGGCGGATTAGAAATTTTGCAGTGTTAGAACTGGTTTCCAGCTTCAGGCTATCGAATAGCATGTCATCCGAGATTCTCCTGTTGTCTTTAAGTCTATTGTATGTAGCCCAACTTTCACCGCTTAATCCAAAGTTGCCGGATCTGCTACCTGTCAGATCCGGGGAGTCCAAATTGAGTTCCAGGCTGTCTTGTGCATCAAAAAAATCAGCCTCCCTGCTAATAGCCTGCAGCTGCTTTTTTACGCTGTCGGGAACGGCAAGGGTTGGTTCATCAGGATCAGGCAGGGTAATGTCTGCGCTTATCAGATCGCGGTTTTTTTCCAACTCGCTGGAAAATCTTTTTCCGGCAAGGCTCAACGCGAAAAAGAAAAACAGGCTTATTATCAGATACAGGCGCACTGGACTGGCGTAGGAGGCTCGTTTGCCTTCGTTAAACCGATTTGTAAGGAATCCGGGCTTTAAAAAGAAGGGACCGAATGAGTTAACAAACCGGGAGTCGAGCGCAAATACATTGCTCACAAAGTCGACAATTAATCTCCCGAACGACAGGTTCATGTTTGTGTTTTCCTGGCCGCAGGAAGGGCAGTAGTTGTAAATTTCGCTATTGAGTCGGTAGCCACAGTTTAAGCAAGCATTCTGCTTATGTCTGATTCTCATAGATAACGGTAAAAGTTGCTAATATTTAAAAGTGAAAGCGGCGTACTGTTAGCTGCCAAAGCCATAAAGCCTGCTTGCTTTTGCAATGTCTTCGGGGCTGTCTATTCCTATAGTTTCCATGTCGGTTTCAACTATTTTAATACGATACCCGTGTTCCAGCCAGCGAAGCTGTTCCAGCGATTCGGCTTTTTCCAACTCGGAGGCGGGGAGATTTGTGATCTTTCGGAGCACGTCGGTTCTGTAAGCATAAATTCCCACATGCTTGTAAAAATCGAAAACAGCCGGCCACCCATTTTTTTCAATGCCACGGATATGTGGAATGCACGATCTGCTGAAATACAAGGCGTCTTTTTGATAACTGAAAACCACCTTCACGCAGTTGGGGGAGTCGAGCAGCACAGGATCCGTGATTTTTTTTGCAAGCGTGGCTATTTCGATTTGCTCGCTCAGCGCCCCTGCCAGGGTGTCGATCTGGATGGGATTAATGAACGGCTCGTCGCCCTGGATATTGATTACAAAGTTGAATTGATCCTTTTGCAGATTCAGCGCTTCCAGGCATCTCTCGGTACCGTTGGTGTGGCTTACGGAGGTCATTACCACGTCGTATCCCTGTTGCCGAACATGATCGAATATTCGGTTGTCGTCAGTTGCTACACATACGGCAGCGAGCATTTTGGATTTCCTGGCCTGCTCATAAACCCTGCTGATCATCGATTTACCCCCTAAATCGACAAGAGGCTTGCCAGGGAACCGTGTTGAAGCATAACGAGCTGGAATAATTCCAATGACTTTTGGCATGGTAGTAAGCAGGTTGGTGATAGCGGTCAGGTAAAAGTGCTTATTCGGCTTCCTTTACTTTTAGAGATGTGCCTTCATCTGAAATCACAACTACTTTCGTATCCTTGTCAATCCAGTTGCCACGGGTAAAGGCGTCGTAAATATCTCCATCGATCAGCACTTTGCCGCTGGGCCGTAGGATGGTATAAGCCTGACCGGTTTTTCCCACCATCGGCTGCTTCAGAAAGCTGGAGGTATACCCTTCCGAACGATCCATGTTGGTTTCGAGGGCAATTCTTTTAAATGCCTTGGTTTGCGATAGCCTGGCACCGCCGGCAAACATCAGGATTATACTTCCCATAATTCCGCCCACCGTCGCGGCAGATGCAAGAAGCAGGTTGTCCAGCTCAACAAACGAAAAATCCAGGTTGTCGTTGTTCACCATTACGAGGATAAGCGCCCCCACAGTAAGTATAATGCCTGCAATGCCTGCTACTCCGAAGCCGGGTATCACAAAAATCTCGGCTGCAATAAGCAGTATGCCAACTACAAATGCTATTATTTCCCAATTGGCTGCAAGGCCATTGAGATAATAAGGGATAAAATATAGAATAGCAGCTGTAATAGCCGCAATAAGCGGAAAACCAACTCCCGGCGTTTGTAGCTCGAAATAAATGCCTCCAATAATGATGAGTATGAGAATGCCGGAAATAAAAGGATTCAGAAAAACAGCTATGATTTTTTCGGAGGCACTTAAAGAGAATTCGACAAGTTCATAATCGGAGACGCCCGACCTTTCCATTATTTCATCGAGGTTGTTCACCTGTGCTTCACAATAACCATAGCGAATAGCCTCGCTGCTGCTAAAAGTGAGGACTTTCCCAGCTTGCGAAACGCTATCCACCTCCAGGGTTTCGTCAACCATCGCCTCGGCAATTCGAGGGTCACGGCCTGTAGCTTCGGCCGTCGACCGCATAATAGACCGCATATAGCTTTGGTACTTATCGGGCGCTGCCGTGCCGTCGGCCGTTACCACGGTGGCAGCTCCAATGCTGGCTCCTTTGGCCATGTAAATACTGTCGCAGGCGATTGAAATGAGGGCCCCTGCAGAGGCTGCGTCTTTGTTTATGAACACGTAGATCGGCTTCTCAAAGTTAAGAATTCGTGTTCTGATATCGTCGGCGTCGTTTAAAGCACCACCATAAGTATCCATTTCAATTACCACGTAATCTACGTCGTCGTCAGTTGCTTTTTTCAAAGCAAGCTCCATATACCGGTTGGTTCGTGGGTCAATTTCGGCTGCAAGTTTTACGAGCATCACTTTAGGAGTGGCTTTTTGCTGGGCATATCCAAAAAGTGGCACCAGTGTCAGAAGAAAAAGCAGACTTTTGATGTTGTTCATTGCGGATAGGTTCATTTTACCTATATTTTAATGTAAAGGTAAAAATTTAGAGATGACCAAACATCTGTTGCCCGTTTTTCATCATGATTTTAAAATACCGGTTTGGCAAATGGCCCTCGAGCCCGAGAGGGGGCTGCTGGCGCTTGAAATTCGTGATCAGGGGGAAGCAGAAGTTTCTTTTTCACTTTTTAACTTCAACACACGGTTGCTGGATTTTGACCGTTATGCGTTGGAAGAAGACTGGTGGGTTAGCCTGGCCGGTCTGCGGAAAGATAAACTATTGATAAAGCAATATCATGACAGCCAGCAGCCCGAAAAACAGGGACTCATAGCAATAAACGTGGAAACGCGGGAAGCCGACTGGTGGCTGGACGATTTTCAACTCGACGAATTGGCGGAAAACGAACTGACGGGCTTGCGTGTGAAAAACGGCGAACAGGTGAAGGTAACGCTGAGCCTGGAAAACGGGAACGAAGTTTTTTTGAAGAACTTTTCTTCTAAACCGCTTGCTGCAAATGCGTGGTATCCGGTGCACTACACTGCATCGGATAGCCACTTCCTGACAGTCAGCAAGTTTTTGGCCGGGGCTATTAATGCTGTGCCAGTGAGCGCCTGCGATTACCTGGAGGTTGGCAGGTTCATCATCCTCTCTTACTTTATTTCAGAGGGGGCAACGCTCTCAAACGAGGTGCTGGTGGTAACCGTAGACGGCGATCAATTGCTTCAACAAAACATTGGGCGGCAGCTGACAGCTGTGGCTTCCGGCACTTTCTTTGTATTCAATAATTATCTGGTTTTTATTGCGAACAAAACGCAACTTTGTGTGTATGAATTGCCAACTGATTTTTAAAGCGTGTTTTTTGCCACTGCTGTTTGTTGTTTTATGGCCCGCCTTTTCAACTTCAGCTGAATATTCGGGGGCGCCTTATTCGGAAATCGATGAATTTACGATTGGGAATAATCGGGAGGAGTTTGATTCATTAAGAGTAGAAAGGAGAGGAAGTGTGCAGGGAATTGTGCACCGGGTGGAACAAGGGGAGACACTGTACTCGCTCTCCCGCCGGTATGGTGTTACAGTAGAAGACATCACACGGGCAAACGGAGGATTGAATGCTACCATTTCTGTTGGGCAGGAAATATTTATTCCCAAAAACGTGAAGGGGCAGGCAGTACAGACGGGTCCATCTTCGCAAGCTTCAGATACTTACCATATAGTTGAAATAGGACAAACGCTTTATTCGCTGTCGCGGGTGTACGGAGTGAAAGTGGAGGACATAAAAGGTTGGAATAATTTAACGTCCAATGAGCTATCGGCGGGACAAAGGCTGGTAATAAAACGGCCGATGGCTACCGCGCCGGTTGAAGTAAAAACGGTGTCGAACGAAGGGGGCAGCACCGCTGCCAATACCGCAGGCTACCCTTATTACATTGTGCAGCCTTCAGAAACCCTCTTCAGTATTTCCCGGAAGTTTAATGTGACTGTAGACGAGATAAAGGAGTGGAACAACCTAAGCACCACTGCACTTTCGGTCGGGCAGCAAATTTTGGTGGGCAAGCCTGCTACCACCGGGCTGGCTACCACGGCTAATGAGGATACACCGGCCCGGGAGAAAAAGAAAGACTTGGTGGTAAACGAAAATGGGTCGCTAAAACAGATAAACGGAAAAGGTTATACCCGCGACACCACAAGCGTGGCTGGGTACGAAAAGGTAATTGAAGAGGGGTTTGCGATGGTGATAGAAAACTCGCCGGATACCAGAAAATTTCTGGCGCTGCATCGCACGGCGCCCATTGGTGCGATACTAGAGGTAAAGAACCGAATGAACGACAGGTCGATTTACGTGCGGGTGGTGGGCAACCTGCCTGACACCGGTGTGAATAATAAGGTACTGATACGGCTTTCCCAAAAGGCTTTTGAAAGGTTGGGTTCGCCCGACCCCAAGGTGCCCGTGGAGGTTTCTTATGTTCCGTAAAGGCCCGGTTGTAACGCCGGAGCTGAAGGCATTTCTCGACGAAAAGGCTGAAGCTTTCAACAAACCGTTTTTCATTGAAGACGACCCTGTTTCAATACCCCATGCATTTACAAAAAGAGAGGATATAGAGATCTCAGCTTTCTTTGCTGCTACTCTTGCCTGGGGGCAGCGCAAGACCATCATCAGCAAGTGCAGGGAGCTTTTTTGCTTGATGGACAACGAACCGCACGATTTTGTGCTCAACCACTCGGAGGGCGATCTGAAAACTTTGCTCCTGTTTAAACACCGAACGTTCAATACTACCGACCTGCTCTGGTTTATCGAGTTTTTCAGATGGTACTACCAAAGGCACACGAGCCTGGAATGGGCCTTTGCCCACAGCGTGAGCCCGGACGGTGCTACAGTGGAGCCCGGGCTCATTCATTTTCATCGGCTGGTGTTCGGTCATACGAATGCACCTGCCCGAACCAGAAAGCACGTAGCCACGCCCGAGAGAGGTAGCGCTTGCAAGCGGTTGAACATGTTTCTAAGATGGATGGTGCGAAAGGATTCCAACGGTGTTGATTTTGGCTTGTGGTCGGGCATAAGGCCGTCGCAGCTTGTTTGCCCGTGCGATTTGCATGTGGACAGAGTAGCAAGGGCGTTGGGGCTGATCGAGCGCAAGCAGACCGATTGGCTAACCGCACTGGAATTAACAGAAAACCTGCGGCTTATGGATCCTGCCGACCCGGTGAAGTATGACTTTGCTCTGTTTGGGATCGGGGTAATGGAAAAACCCAATGGACTTTTAGAGCGGTTCGAATTCGGGAAATAAATTCCCTAACTCTGCAATCGAAAGGGGGTGCACATATTCGCAAACCTCTTCAAATTCTTTCCACATTTGAAGAACAGCGGGGTGCGAATGTGCCGCTTCAATAGCCTCTGCAGATTTCCATCCAAAAATTTCGACGACAGTGCCATTGGCTGCCTTCATTATGATTGGTTTTCGACCAGAAGCAAGCCCTTCCCGCTGCAATTTCCCCACATGTGTCTCCACAAGCCCATGGAGCGCTTTTTCTTTGCCTTCGTGAGGTTTATAACAAGCTATTACGATCCTCTCCATTTTTAGAATATGTTAACCTCATACTAATTTACGCAGGCTTTAGCTCAGGTTTATTATGCTTGCTCACTATTTTGTGAATTGTATGCATCATTAAAATAGTAAGGAGCATAGTGCCTGTTACTACATATCCGAGGGTGTCGTACCGCTGTAGATAACCGGTGTCGGTTTGTACCACTATCAGCCCAGCAACAGCTGTCGCAATGCCACCGGAAATCTGCTGTATCGAGGAATTTACACCCATAAAAGCCCCTCTTTCGTGTGGTTCCGGCACTGCGGTCATCAGGGCCGACGCCGACACCATCCGGGAGGTAATTCCAACAAAAAGGAAAATATTGATGAGAATAACGAGCCAAAGCGGTGTAATGCCAAGGTTGCAGTAAATAAGTATGAAGAAGATGGATAACAGCGTGCCTGCAATGAATACGTTGTATTTTCCGTAAAGATCGCTCCATCGACCCGATAACGGCCCCACCATAATGGTACTGAGTCCGGTAATAAGATATACCAGGGGAAGTTGGTCAAAAGTAATGCCGAGGTTGTTTACTCCAAATGTGCTTCCAAACGGCATAAGCATGAACCCCCCGGTGGCAAGTAGTGTGGTGGCGCCAAATGCTTTCAGGTAGACGGGTTTCGACACCGTTTTGAAGAGGTGGCGAAAAGGATTTGTGCTGCGGCCGAGCTTAAGGTGCGAGTCGATCGGTTTCATGTATACTGCTATCACCACGCCTATCGCCACACTCAACCCTACTATAAGCAAAAATGGAGAGTGCCACCCCCAGCTATTGGCGAGGTAAAGACCAAGCGGCAGCCCCAATACCTGACTGCTGGCAAAAGCCATCTGTACGAAGCCCATTACCCGTCCTCTAACCTCAATGCGGAAGAGATCGGTAATTATTGCAAAGATGATTGAGCCCAGAACGCCCCCGAAGATGCCTGTTACAATGCGGGCTATCAGCAAAAATTCGTAATTGGTGGCTACGCCGCAGAGAAACGTACCCATGATAAAGCCGGCATAGAAAAATAGCAGTAGTTTTTTTCTGTCGTATCTGTCGGCAAAACCTGCGGCCAAAAGGCCTGAAATCCCCGCACTGAAGGCGTAGGCCGATACCACCATGCCAAATTGGGACGTGGTAATATCCAACTCATCCAGCAGTTGGGCTCCCAGGGGTGAAAGCACCATGAAGTCGAGAATGACTGTAAACTGAAGAATCGCTAAAATCGCAATAATAAAAGCTTCATAACCGGTAAAAATCCGGGTTTTGGAAGGAGATGATGGTCCGTTCATGGTGTTTTCAATCAATGTGTTGGTTTAATCTGGAAGCTCCTGGCAGAAATACCCTGCTTCAGTCAGCAGGCCGATTATCTCTGTTGCTTCAAGCTCGCTGGAAGCTATTCTCAACACATGATCAGCATCATCGCGGTCAACATTCCACTCAACAATCCGCTCGTTTTGTTCCATCAAAGGCGCAACCCTGCGAACATCTTTTTTGTAGCGGAGGTTGGTTTTAAAAACCATGATTTCGGTGGTTATTCTAGCGGTAGTCATTAGTAGAAATTTGGCGACCTATAAATGATGACGGCTGTGTGAGAAAATTACTTTATATCGAATAAACTTTATGGTTTAAGAGCTTTTAGCACGAGGTCCAATGTTTTCAAAAGACTGCTTTCATCAAGCTTAAAATTGCCTGTACCCGGTAAGCCCTTGCCGGAGGTGTGAAACTTAATAAGCTGGTAAAGCGGGGCAAAAGCCACCGACCAGTAGATTTCAACCGGTAAGGGTATCAGTTCTTTCCGGGCGATGGAGCTGTGTACAAACTCCCGCATGACCGACGAAAAGGTGTTGTCCTTCTGAAAATACGATCTGTCGTAAAAAGGGGAGTATTTTACCTGTTCTAAAAATTGGGCACTCAGCGGATTCTCCAGACAATATTTTGCCCTGTTGAGCCACTGTATTTTTAAACCATCTGCAAAAGGCATTCCTGCATCAAAATTCCGCAAAGTGGCTTCTGCCATCTTTTTTCCTTCTTCATAGCAAAGCTGCAGAATCAGGTCTTCCCGATCTTTGAAGTATATATAGATTGTAGCGGGAGATACTCCTGCCGTTTTTGCAAGCTTGGGCATACTAAGGCCATCGAAACCGGTTTCGACTATCATTTCTATAGCCTTTTCCCTCAGTAGCCTTTCCTTTAACTCGTCGCGTTTTCGCATAACGCGACAAATATAAATGAATGTTCATTCATTTATAAAATTTTAGAGAAAATTTTAGAAGGGGAGGATTAGCTGCGGATCCTTTTATTTGCCCTTGGGCGGAAGAGGTACATCGTATAGCTGGAGGCCCTGGTTGTAGTATTTGTCGCCGCTCAACCAAAAGGGCTGCTCGCTCATAGCTGCAATTCGGTACGCTGCGTTGACGTAGGACCTGAAAAACCTGAGCAAATACTGGTAGTCGAGGGTTTCCGGGTTATCGGCTGTTTTATGATAATACTTGCTTATGGTTGAGTCGAAACCGGTAAAGCCCATGCTAAACGTAGGGGCGGGGATTCCTTTTTTAGCAAAATGCACATTGTCCGACCTGTCGAACAGGTTTTGTTCGGGGGCGGGGTCGTCGATAGCCTGCAGGCCAAACTCTTCGCATGCACCTTTAATTGCCGACTCGGCGTTGGTTCTGCCCAGGCCAACCACTGTCACCAGGGTGGTATCGTTGTAGCCGGCATTATCGCTGTTGAGGTTAAAAACGATTTTGTCGATAGCCACCGGCGAACTTTCTATGAAATATCTGCTTCCCAGCATACCTTTTTCTTCGCCGGTAAAGAACACGAACAGGCACGAACGCTCCGGGGCCCGGGCTGCCATTGCTTTTGCCGCCGAAAGAACTGAAACTGCGCCGACGGCATTGTCTCTGGCGCCGTTGAATATCGAATCGCCTGTTGCGTCGGGCAGGCCGGTTCCAATATGATCGTAGTGCGCAGAAAGAACGACTATCTCGTCTTTAAACTTATTATTTTTTCCTTCTATATACCCAATTACATTGTAAGTTTCGATTGGCTCCGTTTTGCTTCCCTCAATTATTATTTCAGCGTCGGTTCCTTCATCTGTCTGAAACCTAGCTATGGCAATTTTTTCGACATCGTTGAGCCAGATGTATGGAATTTGACCTCCTTCTACCAATGATTTTTGCCTTATCTGCGGTTTTGACAGCTGGCTGCTGTAGTATCTCCAATAGCTTGGCGAAAACGTTGTTAGCTCTATAACCGCCACTGCACCGTGTTTCACTGCTTGTTTCAGTTTGGCCTGCACCACTTCCTGTGAAGAAATCGGGTTTTCAGCTGTGCCGCCTCTTACGATGGCGATTTTCCCCTTTGCGTCTTTTTTCTGGTAGTCGGCTTCTTCGCCCAAGCCCATATATATAATGGCTCCCTGTAGCGTTGTATCAACACCACCCAACAGCAATACGTCCTCTGTTATTTCTGAGCTATCGAAGTTGATACGCAGGAAATTGCCAGGATAAAATTTTTCAAGAGGTACTTTCTGTAAGTACGAGTCCAAACCGGGGCCAGTTTTTATGCCCCACTGCCCAAGCAGGGATGATATATGGCCGGCGGCTTTGTTGAGCTCAGCCGAGCCGGTTTCCCGTCCCAGCAAAGAATCGGCGGCCAGTTGCTTGATTTCGTTCGTGATGAAAGATTCTGATATGCTGGCGGAAATGTGGTCGCTGATTTGCCGGGCCTGCAGGCATGAGCATAGCAACAAGAGTGGTAGCCATATCACTCTTGATGTGGTTTTTTGGGTTAACATCATGGGGCAAATTTAAAACAAGAAAGCGGCTTTGTGGGCCGCTTTTGTTGACTTTGTGTGGAAGAGGTTATATAAGCTGATCGCGGTAAACCAGGTACATGTTGTAAAAGACGAAGAACATCAGCAAAATGAGGGCCTCCCAGCGATCTAAGATTTTCTTTTCACCAGTAAACATCGCAATGAACAGCACGGTGGTGCCTATCAGGAAAGTAATGATGTCTATATTAAACACTGTTGGATACGGGATCGGGTTGATCATGGAACTAATAGACAGCACAAAAAACATATTGAATATGTTGGAGCCTACTACATTGCCAACTGCCAGGTCGCTTTTCTTTTGTGTGGCAGCCACTACAGAGGTGGCGAGTTCCGGCAAAGATGTGCCAGCAGCCATAATGGTGAGGCCTATCAGCTGTTCGCTGAGTTTCAACGCCCTTGCTATGTCGATGGCGTTGTTTACCACCAGCTTGCCACCAACGGTGAGCCCTGCCAGCCCGAGAATAATAAAGATAACCGTCTTCGGCATTGCAAGGATCTTAATTTCCTCATCACCCTGGCTTGAGTTATCTTTCTTTAAGGTAAATGCCACGTAGGCGAGAAAGAGAAGGAAAAAGAAAAATAGAACTATTCCTTCAAACGACGTAATGATCGATTCTTCACCTCTACCGAAATATGCATCGTTGGCAAGGAACAGGATTAACAGGCCACCGAACAGCGAATACGGAATCTCCTTATAAACAGTGCTCCTTTGAACAGACAGAGGATAGACAACGCCTGCAATGCCTAAAATGAAAAATAAGTTGAAGATGTTACTGCCCACCACATTTCCCAATACCACGTCGGGGTGATTTTCCATGGAAGCAACGGCATTGACAACCATCTCAGGGGCAGAAGTGCCAAATGCCACAATTGTTAAACCAATGGCGAGCTCTGATACATTGTACCTTTTTGCAAGCGAAGATGCGCCGGTCACCAACAGATCAGCCCCTTTAATTAGTACGAAAAAACCGACTGCGAGGAGTAAAAAGTTTAAAATCATAGATTAGGTCGATTCAGTATCAACTAAAAGCGATTGAATTTAAAAAGCAGGAAAATACGCATTCTTTTCTTTTTTCCATCCTTTCCGGCACAAAGAAAACGATTATTTGTTTGACAGGCGCACAAATTCAATCAATGCATTGCCACGAGAATATCGTCTAGTTGGCTGTCATTCATGGGTTTAACGATGTAATCAGTTACCTCGCTTATATTTTTGGCCCTTTCAATGTCTGATTGATGGATAGAGGATGAAACAACATACAGATGGATTTTCTTGGTAAGCCTGTTTTTTAGATTCATGTAAGCGTTGAGAAAATCCCAACCGTCCATAACAGGCATGTTGAGATCCAAAAATATGACGTCGGGCAGTTCTGTACTTGTATCAGCCATAAGGTTGAGGTATTCAATGGCGTCCTGACCGTTTTTGAAGGTTTTGATCTGATAGGCGATGTTTCTTTTCTCAATTTTCTTTTTGATGAGATATTGGTATATATCATCGTCGTCTACAACATAAATAACTTCCAGTTTTTGCATACAGTCGGTCAATTAGGTTTTTTTTGCGGGAACTTAAAACAAGACCGGCCCAAGGGGCCAGTCTCTTCAAAAAATGCTCAAAGTGAGATAAAATTCCAGTTCGATATCTCTGTACAATCATACCACTTTGCAGGTACTGTTGCTCGGTATTTCGATGACTGCCGGTTTTTCGTAGAGGAACCTATGCTGGAGGGGCACAAACAATTTGTACCGATAGAGGCATGGAGAAATTCTTTTGACCCTGGTGGTAGGCAGGGCCGGTTTTTCCACCGGCAAATTGCAGAATAAGTTGTGCTTATGCGCTAATCAACGATCTCGATTGTAAACTGGAAGCTTTCTTTTGCTTTGGGCCCCAGCTTTCTAATCCCCTCCTTGTCTTCGAGCTGTTGGTTATGATGCACGCTATCGGCGATTCCGCGCCACGGCTCGAGGCACACAAACGGAGACTGGGGCGACTTGGACCAGATACCAAAAAAGGGGCTATAGAAGTAAAAGTTTAAGAACGGATTTTTCCCTCGTTTGGCAAGGCTTATTTTTTCAGATTTCAGCCCTTTTAAGACAATGGCATCGTGGTCGAACAAATTATCGGTAATTGGCAGCACCTTTTCGTTTTTCAGGATTGGTGATGACTCGCCCGTTTGCAAACCATTCTTAATGAGGTGGGTTGCGGCATCTTCATTGTAGCCAAAATGTATCTCGTAGTCGGACCGCTGCTCATTCTCCTGAAGCGGCACACGAAACGCCGGATGGCCCCCAATAGAGTAAAGCATTTCGCTTTTGCTCTGGTTTTCAACCTCGTACACTATCGTCAGCCGGTTGTCTTTAAGCTTGTAAGCCACCACTAACAGAAAGTCAAACGGGTAGCTTTTTTTGGTTTCTTCCGACGACCCCAAAGCAAAGTCGATGTGTTCAACAGAACGATCAATTACGTCGAATTCCATTTCCCTGGCAAAGCCGTGTTGGGGCAACTGGTAGCTTTTACCATTAAAAAAATAAGTGTCGTCTTTAAGCTTGCCTACAATAGGAAAAAGAACCGGAGCGTGCTTGCCCCAGTGGCCCGGATCGGCCTGCCACATGTATTCAATACCGGTTTTTTTACTTTTGATACTGCACAGTTCGGCCCCTTTCTGCTTAAACTTCACGGTAAGTATCTTCGAGTCAAGAACAAAATCCATATTCACTTCAGGTATAGGTTAAGCCGGTCGCTGAGCAATGACGGCGGACTAAATTACGGAATTAAGGAAAAAAATTTAAACATCAGGTTTCCAAGCCGAAGGATCTTTTCTCCAAGCCTCGAGCGATTCCATATCTTTGGGTTGAATATAGCCTTTTTCGCTGGCTACTTTTATAAGAACATCATAATTGCTCAGACAAAAAAGTTTTATTCCGCTTTTGGCAAAATTCTCTTCTGCGAGGGCAAAACCATAGGTAAAAATAGCAACCATACCGAGCACCTCGCAGCTTGCCTGCCGCAAGGCATCTACTGCTTTCAGAGAGCTCCCGCCCGTAGAAATAAGGTCTTCCACTACCACAACTCGCTGCCCTGTTTCCACCCTGCCCTCTATCATATTTTCCATACCATGGTCTTTCGGTTTGGACCGCACATAGCTGAATGGCTTCTGCAGGGCATCGGCTATCAGCGCCCCCTGGGGTATCCCGGCAGTTGCCACTCCTGCAATACAGTCTGCATTGTGGAAGTGTTTGTTTACCAGGTTGGCGAGGTGCTCTTTTATGTAGCTCCTTACCCCGGGGTAGGAGAGTGTCATTCGATTATCGCAATAGATAGGCGATTTCCAGCCGGAGGCCCACGTAAATGGCTGTTGGGGGTTCAGCTTCACGGCACCGATATCCAGGAGATACCCGGCAGTTGTCGTGGCTACTGTTTGGTCTGCTGTGTAGATGTTCATGCCTCAAAAGTAATCACATTTTTTTATCAATATTTCAGTTCTTCTCTTTCACAATTTGATGAGAATAATGATAATTGATGTCTCGTTAGATTTTCTATGAAGATATTCATCAACGACATTCCGGTTCATATCCGAAAGCTCAGCAAAGTTGTGGACGCTGATAAATACAATCAGGTAATCGATTGCAAGAAGGAAACGCTTGAGCCCAAAAAGTTGACCGACGACGTTCTGGTTGTGAACGCAACGAAAGAAGACATTGACCGGCTTCTGCATTTGATGACCAAAAACAAGTTTAAAGACCTGGATGCCGTCACTTTTGCAGTTCAGAAGAAGAAAAGCACAATTGCTTACCTGAAAGAGAAGTTTGACATTGTGGAGGCTGCAGGCGGGGTGGTTGAAAAAGGCGATCAGATACTTCTTATACACAGGCTGGGAAAGTGGGATTTTCCGAAGGGAAAGCTCGATAAAAAAGAAACGCCTGAAATGGCTGCCGTGCGGGAAGTGGAGGAGGAGTGTAATGTGAAGGTTTTGTTGGGAGAGAAGATTTGCTCTACCTATCATACTTACATTATGAATGAGAAGTATATTTTAAAGAAGACGCACTGGTATTGCATGGACCTTCTGGACGACACCTCCATGACACCACAAACAGATGAAGACATAGACGAGCTGAGATGGATGGAGATAAGAGATGTAAGGGCCGCTCTTTACAATTCCTACAGATCTATCCGCCACGTAGCACGTGAGTTTTATAAGTTAAAAAGAGCTACTTATAATTCGTAAGGCAGGAAAGGCCTTATGTCGCCGCCATACTTGTGCACTTCGCGGGTGATAGAGGAACTGATCGACGCATAAATAGGAGAGGTTATGAGAAAGACAGTCTCCAGATCTTTGTTTAAATACCGGTTTACCTGCGAAATGCTGTTTTCATATTCAAAATCTGTAGTGTTTCTCAGTCCCCGCACCAGAAACTGCGCGTTGTATCGTTTGGCAAAGTCGGCTGTTAGCTCGTCGTAGGTAACCACTTTCACCTGGGGCTGCTCTTTAAAAGCATCTTCAATTTTTTTGATCATGTTAGTTACCTCAAAGTAGCGCTTCTTTTGCGAATTGTGGCCAAGGGCAACTATCACTTCGTCGAAAAGTCTCAGGCTTCTGATCACGATATCGTAGTGACCAAGGGTAAAAGGATCGAACGACCCCGGGAAAACAGCTATTTTTTGTGGCATGCGGGTGGTATCAGCGTAAGAAAATTAACGAAGATTATTCGCAAAGGAAAATACTGAACAGATCGAACGCCTCGTGGTCAGGAATTTCGTCGAACATATAATTATAGCGCAGGTAGGAGTGGCGGCTCCCAAACGAAATATTTCTGATGTACTTTTTGAGCAGCTGGATGTGAGGTGAATGCGGTGTAAGCCCGCCCCAGAAAAGGACCTTGCTCATCTTTTGTGACAACTCCAGTTCCTTAAACACCAGCATTATGTATTTAAGGTAGTCGGGACTTTTGCGTACAGCGAACTGGTTGTAATAGAGCAGCTTTTTGCCCACGGTGACCACAATGTGCAGAATGCCTTTGTCGAACAGGCAAAACATCGTTTTCTCTGCCGAATGATCGTCGTATTTCAAAATCCCTTCAATAAATGCGCTGCCCTGATGCACAAGCAGCACATCCTTTTGCTGGTAAAGATTTTTTATCCAGGAGATAACGGTATTGTCAGAGGCGAATACGTTAACCGCGTCAGAAGCTATATGTTTGTAAAAAAAGACCGACTCGAATTTGGGGTTGATTGGGGTGCCGAGAGCAAGGTAATCAACAAGTCCCTCTTTACTGAAAACCGATTGAGGTACTAAAGAAAATTTGTGGCCTTTTACTGAAAGCTTCACCGAGTTCCAGAAGCCTGCCATTAAAAAGCGGTGGTTTTCGAATAGCGTTTGAAGAACGTGAAGCCGGGATTTAACCGTCTTCACGTTTTCAAAAACAAAATCTTCGTACAGTAGACACCGGTTGTTCCGGCCGTCAATTACACAAAATTGAAAATCCCGAATTCCCACCTGCAAGCACAAGCTATAGTGATGTAAATCTTCTACATCAAACTTAGCGTCTTTGATTTCCGTTACAAGCTTATAGTTGGCCTCTACAGTCTCCAAAAGAATTTATTCCCAATTTCCAGATGTAGTAATGTTTGTTCTCGATCCAAACCTCAACGGCTTGCGGCTATAAATTTCATTCGTTTCCTTTCTGGCTGGATTCACCGGTGCTACGTCCCTCACCTCAACCACGTCAACCTTTACACCGGCTTTGTCTATTTTGTCGGCCCATATATCAAACCTTTTGCCGTCGGTACCGGGGATAAGCGGCAATGAGGCCAAATCGAAATTAGGATATTTTTGAGTAGAAAAAATTGAATCTTTTACCGATACCGTTCCAATGGTGTCTATTTCAACATAAACACTGTCAGCACCATAGTCGAGCGGAATGATGGTTTCCCGCCTTTCGGTGATGTAAAAGCTACCAGTATCTACAAATGCCAAAAGCTCTTCCCATTGGCCGGCATAACGTCCGTTTACTTTCTGAAAAGCAATTTGGGCTTCACGGATCATCTTAAGCTTGTTTATAACCCTTGCTTCCGTTGCGGCAATCCGCTCGGTAGTCTCAATATCTGTCTTTATACTGTCGAATAGATAATAACCCAGGCCAAGGGCAACTATTAAAATTACAATTGACAGAATTTTGGTAGTATTCATCTTTTGGTGATTTGAGTGCTTAAGTTACTAGTTTACGAAGCTATGTTAATATAAAAGAAAACGCTAGTTTATTAATTCTTTTCAAATTTAAAAAGGCCACTTTTACGAAGTAAATCATCTTTGTGCGAAATACCTCTCAGCATTTGGTGGAGGCTTCCTGATGCAAAATTGCTAAGCTCCCGGAAAGATACAAAACGGACGCCTTCAATTATTTGTGCTGAATCACTCATTTCGGGGTCTTTTCCAACCATTAGTGTTCCTCCCGTGGCCGATACTTCAAAAAAAAGCTCGACAGTGTGCAGCGGTGGATGGAGGTACTCGTACACAAAAAGAAAATTTTCAATTTTGATGTGTAGCCCGGTTTCTTCCCGAAACTCCCTGATCAGGTTTTCTTCGACATTCGAGCCGTATTCGACTCCGCCCCCGGGAGGTGCCCACAAATATCCGTTGGTGCCCAGTCCGGTATGGCGCACTAGTAGCAACTTGTCTTCTTCAACACATACTCCACATGCACGCAACCGCAGCCGGTTTCCGTATAGGTTTTCTATTTGTTTGCTTACCTCCACGGTGTAAAGCTACTCAAAATTGTGTATGGCTATTCTTGCCGCAGGTTTGAAATATCTGGGGGTTTTCTGGAAATTCGCCGGTAACTAAATTGATAATCCGTGCCACGACCGTCTGAAGTGCTGGAGCGAAAATTCCAGTTTGCACCTACCGCAGGGCAACTGAAATTTATGAAAATGCTGGATGCGTTTCTCGACGACGAGGCAAAAGGCCCCGATATTCTTCTGCTAAAAGGCTATGCCGGTACGGGGAAAACCACGCTCGTAACTCAGCTGGTAAATGTGCTGCCGCTGTTCAACCGGAAGTATGTTTTGCTAGCCCCCACAGGCAGGGCTGCCAAAGTGATGAGTGGTTATGCACAACGGTCGGCTTTCACAATACACAAAATAATTTACCGGCAAACGGCCGAGCCGGGTACCGGAGCAATGAAGTTTAGCCGCCAGAAGAACTACCATAAAAATACTGTCTTTATTGTCGACGAAGCATCGATGCTTTCAGACGAGCGGGAGTTTGGGCGCAATGGCCTGCTAACCGATTTGATTGAGTATGTATTCGAAAAAGAAGAAAACAAACTGGTGCTTGTAGGCGATGTGGCGCAATTGCCACCCGTTGGGCAGGTAGAGTCTCCGGCGATGAGTCTCGGTTACCTCGAAGCTAAATTCAGGATGCTGGCGCAGGGGGCGGAGCTTACGGAAGTAATGCGGCAGGCCGAAGCTTCGGGGATTTTGGAAAATGCCACGGCACTCAGAGAATTGCTCAAAACCAATGTATTCAGGCCGCGGTTTGCCACCCGGCAATACAAAGACATTTACCGGATGACCTCCGAAAGGCTTGAGGATGGCCTGCGATACGCCTACAACAAGTACGGACAGGAAAACACTATTGTGATTTGCCGGTCGAATAAAGCTGCCGTTATGTACAATCAGTACATACGGCGCCAAATCCATTTTATGGAAGATGAAATTAATGCCGGCGACATTTTGCTGGTTGCCCGCAACAACTATTTTTATTTTCCTGCCGATGCCCCCGGCGACTTTCTTGCAAATGGCGATTTCGTTGAAATAGTTAAAATTATCCGGTATCAGGATATGTACGGGTTTCGATTTGCCGACCTTGAACTCCGAATGGTTGATTACGACTCTGGGAAATTTGAAGCCAAAGTTGTTCTCGACTCGCTACACACGCCGGCACCGGCACTTTTGGCTGAGGATAATAAACGCCTCTACGACCTGGTGGCGGCGGAATATGAAGAGTTGGCTGAAAGGACGGAGAGATTGATCTCCATGAAAAATGATCCGTTTCTCAATGCGCTGCAGATAAAATTTGCCTATGCACTTACTTGTCACAAATCGCAGGGAGGGCAGTGGCAGGCAGTGTTTATTGATCAGGGCTTTTTGAAGGACGACATGCTAAACCAGGACTTTATCAGGTGGTTGTACACGGCGTTGACCCGAGCTACAGACGAAGTGTTTCTCGTAAACTTTGACGATAAGTTTTTTGGTTGATGTGCAGGTGGCAGCAGAGGGTTTTTCCGCAGTGTGAGAAAACGCAGCTCTGCTAACACTTTTGTAACAATCCGTATATCACCTTTTCATTTTGCAATAAATTTAGGGTTTGTATCTTTGTTTTTGTGAGCCGGCACTATTGAGGTACGGGTTTTGTTGTAGGCTCACTTAAAGAATTAAACTTACACGTTATGAAGAGATTTGCTTGGTTGGTTTGTTTTGTGTTTGCAACCACGTTTGCAGCTATTGCGCAAGAAAAGCAGGAAGAGAATGCAACAGGACCTAAAATTGAATTTGTGGAATCGACCCACAGCTTTGGCGACATTACACAGGGCGACAAAGTTGAACATGTGTTTGCTTTCTCAAATGCAGGTACGGAACCATTGGTGCTTTCAAGAGTGATGACCACATGTGGTTGCACAGCACCCAGCTGGCCAAAGGAGCCTATTGCGCCGGGCGAGAAAGGGGAGATAACCATTACCTTCAACAGCGCAGGCAAAATGGGCATGCAAAACAAGGTTATTACTATAGTGAGCAATGCTACCAACAGCACTGCCAGGATTAGCATTACGGCCAACATACTCCCTAAGAAAGACACAGGCGAGTAAGCTGCTATCAGCGCATAAGAAAAATACATGCCCCGGTGGTTGATACTGCCGGGTTTTTTTGTGGCTTACTCCATCTCGACTTGCTGAAGCCGTGGCGGATTCAGCAATTTGGTTGAAGCGAATGGCTGTCCAAAAAAAAGGACGCCTCTGCAGCGTCCTTCGATGTCTTATCGTATCAGAGGGTAAGCTACTCGCTTCTCAGCGACTGCACAGGGTTGGCCCTGGCAGCTCGCCACGTCTGAAAACTCATGGTGATCCAGGCTACTACTAGCGAAAGTACCCCGGCCACCAGCACCGTAGCCACGCTCAGGTCGGTGCGGAAGGCGAAGTTTTCCAGCCATTTGCCCATGGCATACCAGGCGGTAGGTGCGGCAATTAAAAATGACACACCGACCAGCTTTACAAACTCCCACGAAAGCAGTCCCATAATGCTGCTCACGCTGGCGCCCAGCACCTTTCGTACACCTATTTCTTTATTGCGCTGCTCAGCCGTAAATGCGGCTAGCCCAAACAACCCGAGGCATGCTATGAACACCGCCAGGGAGGCAAACACAATAAATATAGAGCCAATCCTGATTTCAGTTTTATGGGCATTCTCAAACTGCTGATCAACAAAGCTGTAGCTGAACGGCTGGCCCGGCCCAAACTGGTCCCACGTCTCACGAAGGGTAGCAATGGTTTCATCTACACGGTCGCCGGAGATTTTGAACGCCACACTGCCCCTGCTTTTGCCCAGGTACAGCAATAACGGCTGTATGTTTTCTCTCAGCGAAGCGTAGTGGAAATCCTTAACCACACCAATAATCTTGTACGATTCTATGGTAGGTTTTTCCGGCGACCCACCGTGGTTCGAAATCGTTTCGCCGATGGGGTTCTCAAAATTGAACTGCCGCACCAGGGCTTCGTTCACCACAATGGCTGATGAGTCGCTGGGGAAATCTCGCGAGAAGTCGCGGCCTTCTACTATTTGCATGCCGAAAGTAGCCACGTAGTCGTGATCGACCCGCCAATCGCTCACAATGTTCGATTCATTTTCAGGGTTTTGCCCTTTAAAGAAAAGATTGTTGTTGGAGTCGCTGCTACCCGCAGGCAGGAAGCTCGAAATGGTGCCGCTTATTACCGAGGTGTTTCGCAGAGCCTCGGTTTTGAAAGCCTCGAGCTTATCTTTCAGCAACCAGGCGTCGTTTATGATGATCACGTGGTCCTTATTGTAGCCAAGGTTTTTGGATCTTATAAAACTGAGTTGGTCGTAAATAACCATGGTGCCTACTATCATCACGATAGACATCGTAAACTGGAACACCACCAATATACTTCTTACCATGCCGCTTTTCATGCCCAGGTTGAGCCGGCCTTTTAGCACTTCAGACGGGTTGAATTTGGAAAGGTAGAATGATGGATAGCTGCCTGCCAGAAAGGCAACGAATATCATAATACCAAACATGATCGCTATAAAGCCGGGGTTTAGCAGGTCGGCGGCCTGCATTTGTTTTTCGGCAAGCTGGTTGAAGTAGGGTAGAAGCGCAAAACAAAGGCTGTAAGCTATCAGGAATGAGAGAAAACTTAACACCAGGGCTTCGGCCAGGAATTGCCGGATAAGCAGGCTGCGTTGTGCGCCCAACACCTTTCGCACGCCCACCTCTTTGGCGCGGTTTGCAGACCGGGCAGTAGAGAGGTTCATGAAGTTGATACAGGCGATTACAAGTATGAAAAAGGCGATCGCACCAAAAATATAGACATAGTTAATATCGCTATTGGGTTCAAGTTCCCCGAGTTTGCTGGAGTGCAGGTGGATTTTTGACACTGGAAACAAGGTGAAACCAGCCTTATTGCCAGACTCATAAAAATCAGCCAGGGATTGACCCATATATCGTTCAACTTCAGGACCGATGTATTTTTCTACCATAGCAGGAAACTTTGCTTCCAAGGTTTCGGGCGATGCACCGGGCGTTAGCTTCACGTAAGTAACAAAGTTGAAGCTCATCCAAATCGGGTTTTTCAATTCGTTGCTGCTAACCAGCGAGAATAGGTAGTCGGCATGGAAATGCTGATTTCGCGGCATTTCCTCGTACACCGCAGTTACTTCAAAGTCGGCCCAATTTTCCACGGAAATGAGCTTGCCCAAGGCCGGTTCGTCGCCAAAAAATTTCCGCGCAATGCGTGCGCTAATAGCTACTTTTTCAGGAGCGGCTAGTGCCGTTTTCGGATCGCCTTCCAAAAGTTTAAGCTGAAAAAACTCGATGGCATTGGAATCGGCAAACAATACATGTTCTTCTTTGAAAAGCTGTGTAGTGCCTTTGGGTTTCAGCAGTCTGCTGCCATATTGCCTGAAACGGACGGCGGATTCCACTTCCGGGTAATCGTTTACAAGCGCTTGAGCAGCAGGTACGCTTGATAACGACGTGATGAAGGTGTTGCCGCCGATTGCACCGGTAAAATCTACACGGTACATCCTTTCAATATCAGGAAGGTGCTTGTCGTAGCTAAGCTCATCCTTTACATAAAGAATGATGAGCAGGAAGCAGGTAACACCCACAGACAGCCCCAGAATATTAAGAAAGGAGTAAAACTTGTGCTTGAGGATGTTGCGGAGAGTAACATTAATGTAATTCTTAAGCATGATTAACGAGTTTTATTTGACCTGTTAAGCCCTTAGATGTCGCGAGTGTGCTTCCGGTTGCATTTGGTACCGAAAATTTATTTAAATTGAAGGATCTGTTGTTCCTGGCCTGGAAATTCTTTCAGAAAGAATCGGCGTTCGCCGGGCCTGCAGCGGCCCAATACCGGATTCTCTTTCAATCGAAAAATTTAACAGATAGTTAGCACGTTTTACTAACTACAATATACCGTCTGTCAAAACCTGATATGGACAAAGAAAACCAAGGCAGCAAGTCAGTACCAGCTTCCCCTATGCACTTCCAGTTTTCTGATAAGCTCGACCGTGAACATTTATTGATGATTTATGAAGATGATCTTGAAAGAGCGTCTGCCATTTTCGAAATCTTTCTCAACGGAATAGAAAAGGAAATGCACGAACTGCACGGACTCATCAATGAAAACAGCACGGCCGAATTTTTGCGAAGAATACACAAACTAGCTCCCAATTTTGCGATGGTCGGGCTAACGTCAGCCACCGGGGAGCTGTTTGAAATAGAAACGACGGGCAAGGCCTCGGGCCTCACGCAGTGGGTGAAAGAGCGGTTTGCCTGCTTCAGCAAACAATTGGAGGAACGGCTTTCCCTGGTTAAAAATGAGCTTCAGAATATAAAAAATCACGTAAAACAATGAGATGCCTGATTGTGGACGACGATGAAATTGCACGCAAGTCGATGGAAATGATGTGCAGCAAGATTGAGGGTATAACCGTGGCAGGTGTATGCGAAAACGGCGTTGAGGCGGTAAATTTTCTAAGGAAGGAAGAAGTTGATCTTATTCTGCTCGATATAGAGATGCCCGAGCTTTCGGGTATGGAGCTTGTAAAAACGGTGCCTGATCTCCCCCAGGTCATTTTTACTACTTCTCTTAAAGATTATGCTATAGAGGCGTTTGAGTACAAGGTAACCGACTACCTTCACAAGCCGATCACCTTCAGCCGTTTTTTGAAGTCTATCGAAAGGGCCAGAGAAGTGCACGGCAAAAGAAACACCCGAACAGCCGAAGAGATTTTTGTGAAGGCCGATGGCCGGTTTGTAAGGCTGGAATTGCGCGACATTCTCTACATAGAATCGGTGGGCGACTACGTTGTTTTTCACACTGAAAAAAAGGAGAAACTGATGGTGCACTCAACGCTCAAAAACATAGATGCCCGTATCAACAACAGCAAGTTTTTGAAGGTACACCGGTCGTACATAGTAAACCTGTCGAAGATAGTTGACATTGAGGAATCTACGCTGGTAATTAAAGACAAGGTGATACCGATTAGCCGGGCACACAGACCTATTCTGATGAACCACATCAAGACGCTGTAGTTCTCCTTTTCTTTTAGGCCAAACATCGATTGAAGACCCCCACTTACCGAAATTACGGGGCGTGTTGCCCCATTTGCCCATACCTTTGATCAAACAAAAAGAAAAAGTCGCTGGAAGAGAATTGGAGAGCAGTGTATGAGGCACAGGTAAATCTTCCGGCGGCTTTTCTTTTTTCAGGAATTCAAGGCATTTTTTAACCGTCTATGAGTTAATTTTTTTGAGGGGGAAATACAGGGTGAAAGTATGAACCCCCTCTCTTTTTATTTCTCTACGGGGCTTTCATGCTCCACTTCAATTTTGTTGAGCTCTTTGGTTGCCGGGCCAGCCACTACTTCACCGGTAGCATTAAACCTGCTCCCGTGGCAGCCGCAGTCCCACGTTTGCGAGGCACTGTTCCAGTTTAGTATACACCCCATGTGAGTGCAAACAGGATCTACAGCGTGAATACTCCCTTCAGCATCCATTGAAATACCTATTTTCTTGCCATCCACTTTCAGTACGGTGCCGTTTCCTTTTTCGAGATGGGGGATGTAATCGGTAGACAGCCGGAGACGCTCGCCCACAAAGTTCTTAATGACGCTGGCATTTTCTTTTATTACTTCCGACAAGGCGCTCAAATTGAGCCGGCTAGGTTCAAATACCCGCTTCCAGGGGTGATCTCCCTTTTCAATAAGCTCGGAAATCAATATCGCGCCAACCATTCCAAAAGTGAGGCCATCGCCGGAGTACCCGGTTGAAATAAAGGCGTTGTCGTGGAGCGGGTCGTGGCCGATGTAGGGTAGGCCATCGGCAGGCTCGAAGTACATCGAACCCCAGCTGAAAATAACGTCCTTCAACTGAAAATTCTGTGTGGCATACTCGATCAGCTGATCCATTTTCCGATGTTGATCGATTTTGTCGCCGGGCTTGGAATCGCTACCGCCGATTATAAGCAGTTTTTCGCCCCGGTACTCATAGTTGCGTATATAGTGGTAAGGCGTTGCCATATCGTAAAACAGCCCTGGTACCGCCTCGCCGGCAGGTTTACCGGCAATCACATAGGAATGCATCGGTTTCATTTCCATCTGCACGGGGTTGAAGCCCAATGGGGTATGTGTGGCCTGCACCAGGTATTTGGCCGATATGGAAGAATTGCCGGAGCTTACCTGCCAGCGTCCTGCTTTCCTCGCGAAATCGTCGATACGGGTATCTTCAAAAATTCTTACACCTGTTCCATTGCATTTTTTTGCCAATCCTCTTACAAAAGCTGGTGCATCAATAATGGCCTGCCCGGGTAAACAGAACCCGCCGAGTATTTCAAAGGGAAAGCGCCACACAAACAGTGATGATATATCGAAGCCAGCCTCCCTCATTGCTATTCTTTCTTTTTCCAGCACATCCATTTGCTCCTTGTCGGCCGCAAAATAGTGGCCCGTTACCCGCTTAAAGTCTGCATCGATGAAGTTGGAAGTGATTATCTCTTCTGCGAGGTCTCTGGCCGCTGTGGTGGCTTGCCTTACTTTTATGGCGGTGTCGATATTGTGGGAGGTAATGATGTTGTGGTAGTAGGAGTCGACCATAGAGGTGAGGTGTCCGGAGGTGTGCCCGGTTACGCCTCCGGCAATTGATTTTGCCTCTACAAGGGCTACTGTGAAACCCTTCCTTTGCAATAGCCATGCAGTGGTGATGCCAGTAATTCCTCCACCTATTATACACACATCCGTTTCGATGTTTTGCTGGAGAGCGGGATATGCCGGGGCTGTTTTGTGATGAAGCCAGAGAGATGATTTTTCCATGATGCGGTCGTACTTTTATTGGGTGATAATCTCTTTCGCCTATGGTAATACCGTGCCAGCGATTGCTGATTGGGAGCGGTCGGTTGCCAGTTGAAACCTGAATGTCTGTTTTTCTGAAAGCCAACCATAACTTTCTTTTGCATTACAAGCTTAAACCACGCTTCGGTGGTATACCTAAGGTGCCATGAAAGGAGGGCGGTATCCTAACATCTCTACCGGGGTTGTTGAAAAAGCACCACACTACGTAGAATTCCAAAATGCCAAAGCCACACGTAGTGCAAGTTTCCGGGCAGCCATTTTCTTACTGAGCGTACCTCAAAGCACATGTTTTGCGCAAGCAATAAGCTTGGAATAATACTTGAGTTGCGAAGAGAAAGAAACAGAACAGTTATGGCAGAGATAAAAATTGAAAAAAGGAATAACAACTTCTGGCCGTGGGTTTTGGGGCTGCTGCTGGTAATTGCAGTGATTTGGTTCATTAGCTCTTCCAATACAGACAAGGACGACCTGAACCGGAGGAACGCTCCCCAAACAACAGAAGAAACTGACACCACCGGCCGCTATAATTGACAGGGCAGAGGGTAACGAATGAAACTTTAAATAATTTCTCCATGGAAACTTACGTAGATAATTATAACGTCTATACCAACCACCTTTATCCGTTGAGCAAAGCCGGCGATTTTAAAGTCGCCAGCGAGTATCCGGACGTAAGAGGCTGGGACATTGTGGGTGGCGACGGGCTAAAGCTGGGCAAAGTGCACGAGCTTATTGTGGACATTGAACAAAAGAGGGTGCGGTACCTGGATGTCGATCTTAAAAAGGACATCTTCCCCGACAACAAGCACTACCAAATATTAATACCGCTGGGTGTGGCGATACTAAACCGCGACGATCATAATGTAATAGTAACCCAGATTACCAAAGACAACCTGCCGAGCTACCCGATGTATGTGCGTGAGCCAATTTATGTGGTGCGGTCGTACGAAAACGCCGTGCGTGACTACTTTAACAACGGGCATGGCAACTATCACCGTAACTCGGAATTTTATAATCACGAGTTTTACGACGACAGCAAGTTTTACATCGACAAAGAGTAGTTGTTGAGGGCAGAGGAAACCCGCACTGCCTGGGGCAATGGCGGTCGGGAGACAAAATGGTCCGGCAGCGCCCTGTGCAGGTTGCCGGACGTTTTTGCAGTTGAATGCACATCCTTATTTGCGGAATGAGATGGTAAATTTTGTGCCTTCGTTTACTTTGCTTTCAACATCAATTTTTCCTCCCATACTGGTAACGTGGCTATGAACCAGGTAAAGTCCTATTCCTTTGCTGTCGGAATGGCTGTGAAACTTTTGGTGTAGCCCGAAAAGCTTGTCTTTTACCTTTTCCATGTCGAAGCCCAGGCCATTGTCGGCTACAACGAGGCGGGTCACGTCGGCGCCGTCTTCAGAATAAATCGAAATAACCGGGGTAACTCCCGGCCGGGCGTATTTTATCGCATTGGTGATCAGATTGAGGAAGAGGCTTTCAAGGTAAGCTTTATTGAACCGAACGCTATCGGCTTCGGAAAAAGAGGCTGCAATTTTGGCCCCTGAGGTTTCTATAAGCGAAGTAATTGACTGCAGCACACTCTGCAATGCCGGGGCAAACTGAATCCGCTCTGTCGCCGCGTGTGCGCTGTATCTTTCGCTTAGTACGTCCACGTAGTTGTTGAGCGTTTCCTTCAGGTTTTCGCCGGTCAGCTTCAATAGCTCAATCATGGCCACTGTTTCCTGGTCATTTATTCGGCTGGTGTCGATAAGCCCGAAAACCGAAAGCAGGTTATTTACCGGCGACCGTAGGTCGTGCGAAGTGGTAAAAGTGAGTTGCTTGAGGTCGTGGTTGGCTTTGGTTAGGTGTTCCAGCAGCGAATTGCGCTCGGCCTCGAGTTTCTTTTTATGGGTAATGTTCTTGGCAATAGCAAAGATTTGGCGGTCGCTATCTACCGGCAGCGACGTCCATGAAAGCCAGACTATTTCTCCGCCTTTGGTCAGATAACGATTTTCGAAGTTGAACAACGGGTTGGCTTTGGTGAGCTCGGCCCGTGCTTTGGCTGTTATCTCTTTGTCGTCTTCGTACACAAAATCGTTGATGGGCCTGGCATAGAGCTCTTCCATCGAATAGCCCAGCAATTTAGATACTGCCGGATTTATCTTCTTAAAGTAGCCGTCGTAGCCGGCTATACATAGCAGGTCGGGAGATAATTCAAAAAAAAGCTCATATTGAAAATCGGCGGACATTGTCTAAAAAAATACAATAATTGACGTAATATCGAAAGTTCGTTTTTTTTATCAAGACATTTTCTGCAGTTATGCTGAATTTGTTACATCCGTGGCATGCTACTCCGTCAGGTATCTCGGATGGTAAGCAATCCAAACCATAAATATGGATTAGAAAAGGTGGCGCAACAGGTTTGATGCAATGCGCGGTTTCTCTTTTCGGGGCGGACCTTCGTTCTATCGCCTGGGTCAGCAGGTCTGGTTGCTGAGGGGATTTGGCGACGAGACTTTCGCTATAGTTTCTACAGACGAGTGAGTGGGTGAAAAAAAACCTCCGTGTGATGGAGGTTTTCGTACAATGGAAAGCCCTGGTGTGAGTTTCCGTCCGGGTATCCCGAAACGTATTCTAAAGAGCCAACTGTGTTAAGATACCTTGAAGAAGCTTGTTGAACTCTCCAGGTTTTTCATTCATAGGGTAGTGACCTGTGGCGCCGATGGACAGCACCTCATATCCCGCTTTGCAGTGTTTGGTAAGGCCACTTTCGTTGGTTGGAGATGCATCGCTGTTGATAAGGTATAATTTTAAATCCAGGTCTTCCAGTTTGGCGGGCACACCGGCTGCGTACTCCATCATGTTCATCAGCGAACTGAATCCCACGGAAGGATCGGTGCCTGAAATATCTGCTTTCACCCTTACTTTAACTTCTTCCGGTGTCGTGGGGTGAAATAGCATATGCTCTGAATAAACGGGTGCATGTGTTTTAAAGTCGCTTTTTAGCTGCTGAAAAAAACTTCCCATTTCTTCCATTTGCTCAGGAGTAAATGCAACGTCAATAAATTTGTAATTGTCTACGCCTATCAGGCCTGCGATTTTGCTTTTGTTGAGCAGGGCGGTTTCCAGCATGATGTCGCCCGACATAGAATGCCCAACGATGACCACATTTTGGAGGCCCAGGGCATCGATAAACGCTGTTACGTCTTTTGCGTATTCTTCTATAGTCCATTGCTCTCTTGCAGCCACCGACTTGCCGAAGCCCGGCAGGTCGACAGCGTACACTGTGTAGCTTTTTGAGAAATGGACAATTTGGTCGGTCCAGTAGTGGCTGTTTATGCACCAGCCGTGGAGGAACAGCAGCGTGACATCTCCCCGCCCTTGCTGTATGTAATTCAACGTTACCTGGCCATCCCTGAGCCTGATCTGTTTTTCGTTCATATTAAATTGATTTTGTGCCGTTAGATGCCCTAAACTCATCGTGACCATGGCTGTAATGAGCATTACTTTTTTCATATTCTTTAGGTTTTGGGCAATGATAACCCGGAACAATGACAGCCCTATGTCAGCGGAATTTTTATATTCGCCTGGGTCCTTTTTTCTCCTCTTACCGGTTTTCCCACTCGTTGCTGTGTAAAGTGCCAGGTTTTAAATAATGTTTTCTTGGAACGGCGCATTTTACGGTGCCGACACGTAATTTTTAAACAACTGAGTCCGATTGCGACAATGCTCAATTTGCCTTTCCGAAAGCTTTTCTTCATGCCATGGGGTGGCCTCCTATTTGACACCTAAGGTTTCCGGATTTCCATCTTGCAAATTTTCTCCCTACATTTGATCGGCAAAATCGAAACTAATAATGAGAGGAACCTCGATCGGTGAATTTGAAGAACTGTGCCTGCTGGCGGTAGGGGTGCTGTACCCCGAGGCCTACGGGCTTTCGGTAAAGGATGAAATTGAAAGGCGTACTGGCAGAAGCGTGACCATCAGCACTGTTCACTCTACCATGATACGCCTGGAGGAAAAGGGAATGCTTAAGTCGTATATGGGAGGAGCTACCGAGTTGAGAGGAGGAAGGACGAAGCGATTGTTTGAGCTTACTGCCTTTGGCAAAAGTACGATAAATGATGCACGGGAACTTCGAAACGGGATGTGGGGGGACATTCCGCAACTGGTATGGGAGGTGAAATGACGGAAAAAGCCAGAAAACCAACTCCACCGGTATGGGCCGACCGGCTGCTTGACTGGTACTGCAGGGCGGAGTATGCCAACGAAATAAGGGGCGATCTGCTGGAGCTTTTCGACAGATGGGTGAATGACGGCGGAGTGCGGCGGGCTCGGCTGCTTTACGGGCTTAATGCCATTTTATTTATGCGCACCTATAATTCAAGGTTCGGAAAAACTCAAATAAAAATAAATCAAATGACCATGATCTCACACTACCTCAAACTGGCCATGCGCAATATGGCCAGGCAGAAAACCTACACCCTGGCCAATCTTGGGGGCCTGGCATTGGGAATAGCGGTTACGCTTATGATTTTTCTGCATGTCGACAAAGAATTGAGCTACGAAAAGGCATACCCCAAACACCCCCGCATTTACCGGTTGGCAGGTGCCAGCGAATGGGCTAAGTCTTCGCCCACCTTGGGTCCGGCTTTCAAAGAGCAGCTACCGGAGGTGCAGGAAATTTGCCGCTTTGCATCCGTTAGCAGCAACCTGAAAGTATTGGCCGTGGGCGACCGCTACTTTGGAATAGACGAAGCCTATATGGCTGACCAGGCCACCATTGACATTTTCGACTATGAATTTGTAAGGGGTACAAAGACAGGCGCTTTAACGAGGCCCTTCACAGCCGTTGTTACTGCGTCGCTAGCCGAGCGGATGTTTGGCAGCAGCAACCCCGTAGGGGAGGTTTTTGAGCTTGACGAGGGCGATAAGTACGAAATAACAGGGGTGATAAAAGACCTGCCCGAGCGCTCGCACATAAAGGCCGAGGTATTGCTCTCGATGCCAACGCTGGAGGGCTACGTAGACGACGCCTGGTGGAACAGCAAGGGCTGGATGGTAATGTATACCTACGTGCTGTTCAATTCGCCAGAAGAGGCGGAGCGGGCGAAGGCTAAGCTGGTAGATTTTCAGATAAGCTATAGGGAAGTGCCGGAAGAGAGACGGGCGGAGTTTATGGAGCGGGCTGATTTCTATGAGCTAATGCCAATAACCGACATCCACCTGCATTCGAATAAAACCCAGGAGATGAGCCCTAATAGCAACATCGTGTATGTGTACATTTTTGTATCGCTGGGCATTTTTATCCTCATTATAGCCTGTGTCAACTTCATAAATATTTTTGTCACGCTGTCCATTCGCCGAATTAAAGAGATTGGAATGCGTAAGGTGATGGGAGCCGCCAGAAACCAGCTGGTTCAGCAGTTTTTGGGAGAGGCCTTGTTTTCCACCATTATTTCGGCTGGTTTAGCGCTGGTAATCTGCCTGGTAGTGTTGCCGTACTACAATGCCCTGGCCGAAACAGGTATTGCGCCGCTGGATTTGCTTGCGCCCAAATATGTGACTTTTTTAGCGGGCGTCACGTTGTTAATAGCCCTTACAGCCGGTTTTTATCCTGCGTTTCTGGTATCAGGCTATGGAGTTACCCGGGCGCTATCGGCAAAAAAGGATAGCAGGGCAGGGGTCTCTACTTTACGTAAATCGCTGATCGTGTTTCAGTTTGTGCTGTCGTTGTTCATAATTATTTGCACAGCGGCAATTACGCTTCAGATGAACTACGTGCAGGAAAGAGACCTGGGGTACACAACCGACCACGTGGTAGCCATTAAAGCCTACGGTAAGCTGAAAGAGGAGCTGGTACTGAAAAGAGAGACTTTGTTTAGCCGAATGAAGGAGAATCCGGCCATTTTGGACGTGAGCTTAGCATCAAATCTTATGGGAGATCAGCTTAGTGTAGAGACCCTGCGGCCCGCAACCGTGGCGCCTGATGTGGACTACCCGTCGGTAAATGTGCTAAGGGTTGATGAAAATTTCCTGCAAACGATGGGCATTGAGTTGGTAGCGGGACGTGGTTTTACCAGCCATGCCGACACAGGCAGTGTGTTTATAGTAAACGAAAAGCTGGTGGAAATGTGGGGTAACAACAACCCCGTTGGCGAAATGGCTGTGCTGGAAACCAGGGATGAGACAGGGCCGGTAATAGGAGTGATCAAGAATATTAACTTCTATTCGCTGCATCAGGAAATTGAACCTATGGTGATCAACTATAAGCCATGGTGGACCAACTTTTTGCTGGTAAAAATTAGCTCAGAAAATGTGCCCCAAACACTAGCGTCGCTTGAAGCAACAATAAAACAAATCTCTCCGACGTCCATTTTTCACTATCGCTTCCTCGACGACCACATCAATGAGCTGTATAAAAATGAAAGAGGGATGCACAAAATCTTTCTTGTTTTTGCAGTGCTCGCGATCATCATATCGTGCATTGGGTTGCTGGGTCTTGTAGCCATTGAAGTGCAAAGGAGGACGAAAGAGATTGGAATCCGAAAGGTGTTGGGTGCCAGCAGCCCCGGTATACTCGCCCTGCTATCGCGACAGTTTATATTAATGGTGGGATTGGCTGTTTTAATTACCGTGCCCCTGGCCATTTACGCAGTTAATCAGTGGCTGGCTAATTTCAAATTTCATATTGACCCGGGCATAATGCTCTACATCCTCCCAAGCGTGGCTTTTGCAATTGTTTCGTTTTCATTGGTTTGGCTGCAGGCTTATCATGCTGCGTCAGCCAACCCTACCGAGTCGCTGAGGTACGAGTAGGCCAGAGCGGTGATAGCGATTGCCTTGTGCGGCTGCCTGCTGGTAGCCGCACAAGCTTCAGAGGTGGCTGAACACCAACTCAGCTACAGGCTGTACTGTTACTTAACCGGGAAACCGGCATAGTCGGCGTTCGATTGGTTTGGGGGCTTCAAGTCCATTTGCAGCACGTATTTGAGCTTATCTACCAGTTCTTTGTGGCTAATGGGCTTAACTAAAAAAGCATCGGCACCAAGGGCGTGAGCTGTTTCAAATACAGAATTGTTGCTGGCGGTGCTCAGTATTACCACGGGAATGTGGGCGTATTTTTTCCTTTTCTTCAATTCGGCGAGGCATTCGAAGCCGTTTATTAATGGCATGTTGATGTCGAGAAAGATAATGTCGGGCAACGATTCGGATTGTTGCAGTTTTTCGATCAACTCCTTACCGTTGGCTACGGCCCGGCAGTTGCACAATGGCGCCACCTCTTTAAGAGCCTCAGTAAAAATCAATCGATCGTCATCGTCGTCGTCAGCCAAAAAAATGTTGTGGTAGCGGTTATCCTCTTGCATGGGCATGGGTTTCAGGCACGAAAATATGAAAAGTTGAACCAACGCCCGGCTGCCCTTCGGCAGAAATAGTACCATTATGATTTTCAACCACCCTTTTACAAATGGCTAAACCAATGCCCGTGCCCGAATACTCGTTTTTGCCATGAAGCCTGCTAAACAAGTCAAATATTTTTTCATTATACTCCATTTCAAAGCCTATACCGTTATCCACCACCGAAATTTTCCAATAGTCTTTGCCCGGGTACTGGTTATGCAGTTTGTAATTTTTCAGGAATTCTGCAGAAATCGTGACTTCCGGAGGAATGTGGTCCTTGCTGTACTTTAAGGAGTTGCTTAACAGGTTGGAAAAAAGCTGTTGAAACTGCCACGGAATAATCTCAACAGCGGGTAGTTCCTGCGCCTTTATAACCGCATTTTTCTTTTCAATAACATCGGAAAGGGCGGCTTTTACTTCGTCCACTACATGGGCGAGATTGGTTTTCTGAAAGTCGACTCTTTCAGTGTTGAGCCGTGAATAGTTGAGCAAGTCGTTGATAAGGTTCTGCATGCGAACAGCGGCGGAGGCCAACCGGTTAAAATAATCTCTGCCAGTTTCTGAAATGTTGGGCTTTTCCTTTTCCAGCAGCTTTTCGGTAAAAATCCGGATCTTTCTGAGCGGTTCCTGTAAATCGTGGCTCGCTATGTAGCTAAACGACTCAAGTTCGGCATTGGACCGCTCAAGCTCCAGGTTTCTTCTTTCCAGCTCACGGGTGGTGGCTCGCAGCATATCCTCTGTTTGCTTGCGCGCCGTAATGTCGCGAATGGCCGACGACACCAGGGTGCCTTCTTCCGTTTCGATCGGGCTCAGGCTTATTTCTACTGGAAATTCATCGCCATTTCGCTTGCGTCCGTAGAGGCTCAAGCCAGTCCCCATGCTTCTGAATTGCAGATTTTTGTAGAAATCCTTTCGGTGGCTGGCATGGGCGGCGTGCAATGCTGCAGGCATCAGCATTTCCACTTCTTTGCCAACAATTTCTTCCCGGCTGTAGCCAAAGAGTGTTTCCGCCTGAATATTAACGAGCTGTATTATCCCTTTTTCATCCACAATTACAATGGCGTCCGGGGCATTTTCCAGCAGTCCTTTAAACTTTTGCTCAGACAGCCGCAGTTGATTCGAGCTTTCCTTTAGCTTCTCCTCAGCCTCTTTAAGCAGCGTAATATCGTGGCATGTGCCAGCCAGCTTCTGCACCTTGCCATCGCTGGCTACAATTACCTCGCCCTGCTCGTGCAGTACTCTAACCTCACCCCCCGGCCGCACAATTCTGACGATAAAATTGAACGGTTGGTGATCCCCCAGCGCCTGCTGAATCGACTCGTGTACATGCTCCTGGTCGTCTTTGTGCACGGCATGTAAAAAATTTTCGTACGAAGGAGCGTAATCTTCCGGCGTTACTCCATAGATACGGTAAAGCTCACCCGACCAAACGACTTTGTTGCTGGCCAAATCCCACTCCCAACTGCCGATTTGTGTAAGTCGCTGTGCCAGAGCCAATTGATCATTCATTTGCGCCGACCGCTCCGCTGACCGTGCAAGCTCGGCATTCACCTTCTCTAATTCTTCTTTTAAAGCCTTCAGCTTCCGGGATTTTTTCCGATTGATAATGAACGAGATGATGACGACTGCCAATAAAATAACGGTGGAAATAATCGACAGTCTGGGAGGGACAGTTGCATTTCGTTGGCTGTTTACCGGCTCCGGCGGGGCTTGTTGCATTCCGGCATCTGCGATTTCAAAAGCCAGAAGCGTGAGTGGGTTCATATTTACTTCACTTTGCAAAACGGTCGCTGCACGGGGTTTATTTACATTCTTTGTAAGTAACTGTAGGTGAACGATTTGATAAGTGGGGCTGCCGCCTTCGGATGAAGGGGTATCGATTGGTGGGAACGACACCCAGGAGAGGACGCTAATAGCGGCAATGATAATGATCAGTAATGTGTTGGTCCGGGGAGAATTACCAGGTTGCATCTTTTAACATCATATTAGCGGAATTCAAATCCTAATATATTTAAAACGGGTGTTTTAGCACAAGCAGTGTTACAATTCGTCGAGCCAGGCCAGCTTGTGAACGGAAGTGGCATGTCGCCCCGCAAGACTCCTGAACCTGCTCAGCATTTTCAGTGGCCCATCAATGGAAATAACATCTTCAAGGAGATACGGGAGGTGGTCGGTTTCGGCAATATAATAATAGGTAACGGAGGTTTCCATTTCTGAGGTTCTTTCAAACAGCCATTCCCTCGCGGGGACTACGGCCCGCGTCATCGCTGAAGGTTCTTTTTCTTGCGGAGCCGATCTAAGCTTCACAATTAACTTGCGGGCGTCGGAGGACACGCCGAAAGCTGCATGCGTTACCATGTCGCGATTGGGGATAGGCCAGGGCAGGTCAATCACATAATAAAAGTATAGTGAGGTGTCGTTTGCCTGCCTGAGAAGTTCGGCGCTTTTTACACCGTCCATAAAATCGGGATGATATTGAGGGTGGTATAAAATGGAGATGCAGGTTTTTGGACTGGCAGCGACGGAAAATACTGCTTTGTAGTGTTTCAGTTTGCCTTCGGAAGGCGTTTTTGCAAAGAGCGAAATACCGTCTCTCTCTTGATGAAGCTTCCAGTGTTCTTGTGAAAAAGCCGAAACAGGAATTAATACGCCAGCCATAGCCAGAACCGCCGGAATAAAGACCAGCATTTTCCGTACAGGACCCCCGCATTGCATGGCGTTGCGAGCCGAAGACCCTGACAAGGTATGTGGCGATTCGTAGCGGCAGTCATTTTTCCGGAAAACCATTTAGTAAGATAAAGAATCCTAAACAAAAAAGGCACCCTCAAATGAGGAATGCCTTTTCAACCTATCTAAAACCACTCAAAACATATTTTAAGCTTGTCACAATCCCACTAAAGGATCGGTCAGATTATTTTCGGAATCAAAACCTTTAAAATTGAAGGAGAAATTTTTTACGCCAGCTGATCCTGAATTAATTTCAAAGGCTTGATTGCCCTGGATTTTAAGTCTTTTAGGCCTTTTCCGGTTATCCGGAACGAAAGATGGTGTCGAAAGCAATCGGTACTAAATTAACGCAATACGGGGCCTGTTTAGTTTACTCATTCTCAAATTATTTCTCCCGGGTTCCCATCTTTGTAGCCGGGCTGGCCGTTGCCAAACCCGGCTCGAAGGGAAAGAAATTCCAGATCATGTTGTTTGCCTATGGGTGCAGTCAGCCGGTTTGCTTAAGATGTTCGGGCTTAGCCAACTCCGCGAGTATCTTTTGCAATTCTGCCGGCACAAACGGTTTCACCACATAGAAGGCAGCGCCGGCGTTTAAGCAGGCATCTTTATATGTTTTTTTACCCGATAGAATTACTACCGGTATTTGCTTATATCTTTTGGTGCTTTTAATCTTAATCAACAGGTCAAGGCCGTTCATTCCTTCAAGATCAAAGTCGGCCAGTATAAGGTCGGGGAGGGGCGCCGATTCGTTCAGGAAAAACAGTGCCTCTTCTGCATTTCGGGAGGTTTGCACGTTAAATGCCGGCTCCAGAAGGTAATGTAAAAAGCTCTGCATTATTTCATTATCATCAACAATGAGCACGCTATTCTCCATAAAAAAATCAGGCTTTTGTGGGAGTAAAGGTATGTGTTGGCTGCGCTCCGAATACAAACCTTTAGATGTTTGGCATGTTTTCTTCGATTTTCGGCGGCGTGTGCAGGCTTGCCCACAAAAAATGCCGGGCCACTCCTGCACCTGATGGAGCCTGATTCATGGCCAAAGTGGAGGTGTAGCCACGCTACGACAGAAGAAAAAGAAAAATTAACGGGAAGATAATGCCCACCGCAGCAAGTTTCCAGCCCCTTTTCCTGAAGCTTTTGTCGCCTTTTACTATGAACATACCCGTAATGGCGATGGTGAGCATGGCCACGCCAAAAATATCCGAATAATATATCCAGAAGTTGCTGGTGTCTACGTGCAGCTTGGTCATATGGCCCAAAAGGGGCGTTATCATGTATTTTTCGATTTTCCCCTGCCCGGTAGCAAGGTCCACCGTCACTTCATTGTTGGTATAAGAAATGCGCAAGGTCGATCCATCAACGCTGTACCTGCGCAGGGGGTCGGTGATGTCTTGTTGAGCAGTGAAGTTGGAAATAAACTCGTCGTTCACCGTTTCCGCAGCTACAGCGGGAATGGTGATCTGCTCCGAGCTATAGTTGTAGCGTATGGGATGCCACACCCGGCGGTGGTTTAAAAAAATGCCGGAAAGTGAAAAGGCGATTATCAGACCGATGTAAAAGTATGCGATGTCGCGGTGTGTATTCCTTGCAGTTAGCTTCATTGTTTTTTAAAAAATCGTTCGAAGTTAGTATTAATTTAAGCGCCTCCTTATTACCTCCGGCAAAATTGTACCGACTGGTTGCTGAAGGTGTTTAATGGCTTTCGCGCAGGGCGCTGCTAAAACTCGTCAAAATCTCCACCATCGAAGTTTCCACCGCGTTCCCTGTTATTCTTTCGCTGATTGAGCCTGTAGTTAAACGACAGCATAAACTGGCGTGCCCGCCACTGGAATTCGGTGTTGGAATAATAGCCAGGCTCGTCGATAATAAAACGGCGCATTCGGCTATTAAGCAGGTCGCTCACACTCAGGGTAAGTGTGCCGTTGCCTTTAAATACATCAGTAGATAGCCCCAGATCGATATTGTACATTGCCAGCAATCGGCCCTGTGGCGTGATACGGGGCGCACGGTAGTTGAGCGATGCCTGGAAGTCATATTTTTTGAGGAATGTCATTCGCGAGGTGGTGCGGGTGTTCCAGGTATAGGTGTCGCTGTAGAATGTTTCGTTGTTGTACTGGCCGTCGGTAATTGCGCGGTAAAAATTGTAGCTGGAGTTAATGCGCCACCAATTTTGCAGATTGTGCGAAAAATTAAACTCAAGACCATAAGCATCTTCGCGTGCCAGGTTTACCGGGAAAATTCGGGTAAAGCCTGTGCTGTCAACTACCGTAATTCGCTGTACTACGCCTTTCCGGTACCGGTAGTAAACACTGGAAAGCAGCGACCCGTTGTCCCAGTTCAGCAGGTAGCCGGTTTCAATGGAATGTGTAAACTCGGGGTTAAGGTTGGGATTCCCGGAGAAGATAGAACGGGCGTCGGCAAAGTTGCCAAAAGGCACCAGCTCGCGGTAGCGTGGCCGGCTTATGCGGTAGCTGTAGCTTAGCTGAATAGCCTTGTCTTTTGAAAACTCGTATGCCAAATGGGTGCTAGGAAAGATGTTGAAATAAGTTCGGGGATTGTACTCGTTGGTTTTTACCAACTCAGTGCGTATGTCTGAAAATTCTCCTCTGAGGCCTCCCTGCACTGATACTTTGCCAAACTGATTACCGGCCATCACATAGGCGGCATGGATGTTTTCCGTGTATTCCAGCTCATTGTCAAAACTGCTTAGCGGCAGCCACGCTCCCTCGTCGTTTAGTTGCTCCACCAGGTAGCTGGTAGTAAGTTTCCGGTTGGTGCTTTTAAGCCCCGCTTCAAATTTGCCGTTGGTTCCGAACGGATGAATGTAGTCGGACTGAAGGATCAGGTTTCGCTCGTTTTCGTCGTTGTCGGCCCGCTGTATCAGCTCCGCAGTGCCCAGCACATCGCCCTGCCAGTAGTCGGCCAGCTCAAGCTCGCCACTTTCAATATATTTTGCGTCTACAGTAAACGAACGATCCTTTTCTTCGAACTCCTTTTTATAAGTGAGCGATATTTCGCGGTTGTCTTCAATCTCTTCTTCCTCTTCTTCTCTAATGGTGGTACCTGCCAAGCTGCCGTTTACAAAGTCTCTATATTGGTAATCGGCCAGGTTAAGTCCATTAGAAGGCCTGTACAAGCCCGAAATTGTTAGGGTGTTGAGAGGTGTTAGGAAAAGATCCATGCCCAGCTGTATGGTGTGGCCAAATTCGCTTCGGGTTCTTTCATTTATTTGTTCGTAGGCAAATTGTTCGTCGCTGTCTCTAAACTCCTGGTAAGAGCGCCCACGGCCCGGTCCGGAGCGGTAATTGGCACCGTAGTTGGCAAACAGGTTAAGCTTTTCGCTGCGGAGGTTCATGTTTAAAGACCCCCCATAGTTGGCCGGATAGCCGGCATTGAGCGTGAATGCGCCGTTTACACCGTTTCGTCGTTCTTTTTTCAGCACAATGTTAATAATACCCACTTCGCCTTCTGCATCGTAGCGGGACGAGGGGTTGGTAATTACCTCCACCGATTCTACCATATTGCCCTGCAGTTGCCGAAGCGCATCGGTACTGCTGATGCCCGTAAGCCCCGACTGCTTGCCATCGATGAGTATCCTCACATTTTGGCTACCCCGCAAGCTCACATTCCCGTCAATGTCTACCGTTACCGACGGCACATTGTCAAGTATTTCCGAAGCGTTTGCTCCCATATTGCTCAGGTCCTTACCCACATTAAATACCCGCTTGTCCAGCTGCAGCTCCATTTGGCTCACCTCTCCCTGCACTACCACTTCTTCTAGTAGCTCCGATTTTTGTGAAAGCGCTATTGTTCCAAGATTTATATCTTCATCGACCGCTGCCAGCGGAATCAGGCGCTCTTCGTACGAAAGAAAGGTCACTTTCAGGTAGTAGTTTCCCGGACCTACTTCTATCTCAAAGCGGCCCCTGTCGTCGGAAACAGAACCTGTTAGCAAAGTAGAATCGTTGCTATTATAAATCACGGCGTTGCCAAATGGTACGGCATTCTTGTTTTCGTCGGTAATGGTGCCTGTAACACTATATTTGGTTTGCCCGAATGAAAGCGCTGCTATAAGGATAAATAAGATGGATATGGGTAATTTCTTCATGACCGTATTTTGCGTGTACTCGTGCTTCTCCCTACAAAGATGGCCCAACACTTTGAAGAGATTTTGAAGAAACCTTCATCTAAGCAATCCAAAATGTAAAATAGTGTTTCCTGCACACGCAGCAATTCGCGGCCAAAATGTGTTTATGGTTAGCTGCAATCCCAGATCCAACACCGTTAACACAGAGTATCAGCTTGGGTTGTTCCCTGTGCCTCAACACCGCATTATTTTCTGATTTCGGTCAATGGGAGGCGGACCTTTACCGCTTCCCAATGGCCCTGTCAACTGCATATTTGCCAGGTCCGGTTATCAGCAAAAACACGAACACAAGCAGAAACAGAAGTGGTTTTTCTTTTGTACTGAAAGGATCGTCGGCATGGGCTACAAAGGCAGCAGTGGCCATGGTAATGATCATTGGTATAAGTGCCAGGCGGGTGAATGCACCCAAAATGACGAGAATGGAGCAGAGAAACTCGGCAAATACCGCCAGCGACAATGATACCGCCGGTCCTAAGCCCATGAAGTCCATGAATTTAATTTCTTCGCCCGAAAACAACCGGCCGAGCTTGGGAATGCCGTGTGTGAGCAAAAAGATTGCAGCCACTACTCTAAGAAGCAAAAGGGCTAAGGCGAGCCGGTCTTCACTTATCTTCACGTTGGATAAACTTTTCATAAGCAGTTAGTTATGTTTACGATGATGTATTTGATGAACTTAAATCGTTAGCCAATAATTCAATTTAAACACAATGGCTTTGTTTCGCGGCTGAAGCAAGCCGGTGCCCGTCATTGGATTGGTGAAATAATTGTCGGTATACACCAGGTACAAGTCGGACATGGGCAGGTAGCGCCACTGCAGCCTGCTGTTGATGTTGAAATTGTTTTGCTGGGTGTTGTACTGGA
>CBFGTI010000023.1:0-53360 GCA_965651695.1 uncultured Imperialibacter sp.
ACAATCCCTGGAAAGGCTGGCTTGTTAAGTTAATTGTTTACCTGATTTTTACGGCCGCATTACTTTGGCTGGCTTGGTGAGAAGTGTTTGGGTTGGTGAGTACTTGAGTGTTTTGGTTGGAGCGGAGCTGGAATGACGGCGACCAAACCGTTGGCATCAGACCTGATTAATAAAATGAAGACCGGGCTCCATCTAAAGAATACCAAGTCTCTGCTAACGCATACCGTGACCCGACCTTTTTCATTCGCTCTACTGAAACAATTCCGTATCGACCCTGAATACCCTGTCTTTTTTGGGGTGGAATTGGTCGTAGCTGGACTCGAACGACACATACTGGAGGATCAACAGACAAGAGGCCATGCCAATAGACAGGCCCAGGATGTTCAGAAAAGAAAAAACCTAATTTTTCCGGAAGTTCCGAAAGCAGATGAGAAAGTAATTGCGGATCATGGTGGTGACTTAGTAGGTGAAACGGAACAAGATAGTTAATAATGGTGAGGTATTCTGGTGGGTTTGTGGAATTATCCGTTGTCCATCAATTAGGGGAGCTGTGAGCTGGAAGCTACATTTTACGATGAAGCTGAGCTTGCCCCTCCAAAAAAAGGCCTTCTATCCTGCTTTCCTTCGATATCCCTCTGTAAATCAGTGATAAATTCGATGACAGACTTTTCGATTGATTCGAAGTGGTTTATTCTAAAATCGAGTTTAGAGACGACCTCACCAACCTTTTGGTAGTAGTTTTTTGATATAAACTGCCTTTGGATTTTCTTAATCTGGACTTTCATTTCCGGATCATTCCCCTCGGGATCAAAAGATTTTAAGAAGTCGAAAAGAAATGACCTGAATTTATCGAGCCTCATTTTCATCTCAGCATACTCTTTTTCACTAACATCCGCAGGCGTTTTTAACCCATCTGAGTAATCAACATAAGTTCCGCCTTTACGAACGATGTCCACGTTACAAAACCATTGTACTTCAATATGAATTAGCTTTATTTTTTCCAGTATCCATTTCATTAGTTTCTGTTGAAATTCATCGCTCTTAAACCTGAGTTCTATGATTGCCTCTGGTTTATCTCTTATCAGCATCGTCAAACTACGAAGCTCCTCAATGCCAATGTTTATTAGCGATAGTATAAATGCTAAATAGTATCTCAGCTTATGATTTTCGAAAATTGTTTTGATGCCTTTCACTTTTTGCCTAAAATCAAAACCGTATGCGTCCAATGATAATACTGTCGCTTTCATCATTTCCTCCATAGATAGAATCAATAGCGACATGGCGTTACCATAGGATTCTAAACTAGCTAGTGCTAAGGCGTCCTTGTATTTAGACTCAGCATTTTCAAAGCACGCTTTGCTAACCTCACGGCATTCGTGTTTTGAAAGGGTCATGAAGGTTTTCACGTTTTTCATCAGTACAGGACGTTCGAATTTATGGATGTGGTCTTGACCAGAGCCGGAATGTCTGTAGCCTTCACAACGGCCTGTATCTACTTTTTTAGACAAAAGCATAAGGCCGTTATTTGGCTACATGAAACCGAAATGCTCTGATAAATTGAAAGATAAAGAATCCTGAAACAAGCCGTTGAAAAAAATCTATGGTTGCTACAGTTCCGATATAGGTCGGTTGGTACTTATCAAACATATTGAGATCATGAGTAGGTAACAAGAATATGAAGTAATCTCCAGAAACCAACAGGTCCGGAATTGAGGAAAAATCCAATTCCATAGAATATCCTAAGGCAATTAACAAAATGAAGGAGGTACCTAGAAAAAATATTAGTGGTTTTATCCAGTTACGTCCGAAATCATTAGACACTTTAGATGTATACAACGGAAAGTGGTTAAACCATTTTTCCTTCTTGTCTTGGGTTAAGTAAAGGTAATGACTTTCTAGTTCCATTGAAGCAAATATCCTTGCCTGAATATGATCCTTTTTTTCCTCAAAGTTATGCTTCATCTTCCTAAATATGGTACTCAAATATTGCCAGTTGATGTCTGAATTCTTGTAGAAATGTATGGCTTTGGGAAATAATACATTCTGATAGGTGAACATGAAGTCCTTAATTCCATATAAGAATAAGTAAATTTTTTCAAGGCTGATATTAGTCAATTCCACACCACTGATATCATCGCTGTGGATCACGAATTCTTGTTTGGTTTGGCTCAAAAACTTACAGTCTTCAATCACCAATTTCAAAGCACCTTGAGTGGATATCATCACAGACCCATGAAATATAGTGGAAAATTGAAATTTGAAGTGAAGGGAGTTCCCGGCTGTAATGATTACATCTTTTATAAAGGTGCAATTCATAAAATTACCCGAGTCAAAGGTCACGCCTCTGAATAGCAAGGTATCTATCTTACATTCAATGCAATGGAGGGAGGGTGTATGCGTGCCTTCTGAAAACATCTTGATTACCTTCGTTTTCAGAACATGGCAAGGTGCTCCTCTTAGATTCAGCAAGTTGATATCGCTATTTGAAATCCTAATTTGGGGCCCTTTGTTTCCCATCAATTCACCTTTTACGGAGCAACTGTTAAGAATGATAGCAAAATTCGAATTATTGCCTAGTGAATAAGTAACGAGGTCATCAAAAATGCAACGGTCAAAGTGAAGGTTGACGGCAAAGCGCAGGCGAATTTGACCAGTAAAAGTTTGATCAGTTATCTCAATCGGGTGCTTATCTTCTCTCTTTTTATCAAGCAAGTGGTCGAGCTCTTCCTGTGTCATATTAATATTTGCCCAAGTACGAGCTAAATATAGCAAAACCTACTCACCAATACGCTCACGCCATCTTTTCAACACGATGTGCCTTGAAATGAATAGTCGCTTCGTCCCAGATAATCACCAGGTTGCTGCACCCAACTTTGCTTTGGCCGCGTTGTCGAAACACCTGTGTGTTTAAGTGTTTGAGTGATTTGGTGTTTCAGTTGGAGAGTTCAGGCCGTTCCGCCTACACTCCAAGCATGGGTAAATGTTTAATCTTGTGGTATCTGAACGCCAGGCCGATACACCTCTTCAAGGCCTGGGTGGGCATGGGCTCGTGCAGGCTTAGCACAATAGCACGGTCTCCTTCGAACATTAGTTCATCGCCAAAAATAAGTCGAAAGGTGCGTACCAGCTCAGTAGTGCAAATGAAATAAAGATAAACATTCTCAGGCGTTTTCGCTTTCCAATCCATACGCACGGTGCTGCCGGTGCGGGTCACATAGCTGGGCTCGCCCCATTTGGTGGTTTCCAGCAGCTCATCCACTCCCTCCGTCTCTTCTGCCGTGTCAACGATTAACCGCCGGAGCTCTGCCAGCTTCTCAGCAGCATCCTCAGGGTAGCTTCCAAGCAGTTGCAGCACCTTGTCGTTGGGTACAAATTTAAACGCGGCCTTCGTACCGGATTTTGTGGTAGCTTTCACTTTGCGTGGCTTTGATTCTTGCAACAAATGTAGGGTTGTCGAATGACAACCCTATGTCAGCCGATTTAAAACTACTGGAGATTAGCCACAGTAGGTACGAGGTGGTGCTTTACTAAGCCTTTTTCGGGTAAAGCCAGCCTTGTAAAGCTCCCACCGCCGACCTCCGCCGACCCACAGACTTACAGACCTAAAGACCTACTGACCTACAAACCTACTCATCCCTCAAACTCTCCACGGGATTAGCCACAGCCGCTTTTATCGACTGCCAGCTTACAGTTGCCAAAGCAATAAGCAGTGCGGCAAGACCGGCCAGCAGAAACTCGCCGGCCCCAATGTCGATCCGGTAGGCAAAATCTTGCAGCCACTGCTCCATGATGTACCATCCAATGGGCACAGCCAGCACAAAGCCGATTAGCACCAGCTTCAGAAAGTCCATGTTCAGCAGGCTTACCAGATTGGCTACTGAGGCACCCAGCACCTTGCGCAGCCCGATTTCCTTCCGCCGCTGCTCCGAGGTGAAGGCCGCGAGCCCAAACAGTCCAAGACAGGCAATAAGAATAGCGAGGCCCGCAAACAGGCTGAACAAGTTCGCAAAACGCACATCATTTTTATACTGCTGGTCAAACGCCTGGTCGAGGAACTGGTAGTCAAACACATTTGCCGGGAACATCTCGTCGTACAGCGACTCAACCTTTTGCAGTGTCGACGGCAGGTTGGATGAGGCAACTCTTATCGAGATATGCCTGCCCCTGAGTGTGCGGCCAAACACTACATTTTGCTGTTCCTGATGCGCCGATGTCCAGTTAAAATCTTTGTATACGGCTACCACTTTGCTGTTGTATCCTCCGATATCCAGCCTTTGGTTGATCGCTTCCGCCGGGCTGTCATAGCCCAGCGCTTTCGAAAGCTTTTCATTAATCGCTACGTTCCAGGGGGCATCTTCTGCAGTCGAGAAGCTGATTTCCTCAAATCCCTGACCCGCCAGCAGCTCCAGGCCATATAGCCTCGCAAAGCTGGTGTCGATGTAGGTTGCTACGCCTCTAAGGGCGTTGGACGGATCGTCAGTGGCCTTGCGTATAGCAGCACCATTCCAATTGAAACCTTGTCCGGGTAATGTGCTGGACGCTGCCGCACTTTCCACTTCCGGGAGCTTTTTCAGCTCGGCAATGAAGTTCCCGATTGGATTAGCGCCTTCTGCCATTTCCGGCAGGTTCCGCGGCCCTTTCACGGTCACCACCCGGTCCATGTTGATGCCGAGGTCCCGGCTCCGCATGTGACCGAGCTGGTTGTATATGATGATGGTGCCGGCAACCAGTACAATGGATGCCGCGAACTGCAGCACCACCAGCCCTTTCCGCAGCCACAGTTGTGCTGAGAACGAACTCATCTTTCTTCTGAGCACTGTCACCGGCTTGAAAGAAGACAGCACAAAAGCAGGATACAGCCCAGAAAGCAGGGTGCTGCCTGCAAATGTGAGAAACAGGATGCTCAGAAAGTAAGGCTCCATCCACAGATCTGCCGACAGGTAGGTCTGTGCAATGTTGTTGACGTAAGGAGTCAGCAAAGCTGCAGCCGCCACTGCCAGCACCAGGGCGATGATATTCGTGAGCGCCGCATCTACCAAAAATTGCGTGATCAACTGGCTCTTCTGCGCCCCCATCACCTTGCGCACGCCAACCTCCTTGGCACGGTTGAGGGCCCTGGCTGTAGACAGGTTGATGTAATTGACCAGCGCGATGAGGAAGGTGACCAGGCCAATAATAGTGAAGAAATACACCGTGCGTGAGCTGCCCATCACCTCATCGAGCGGTCCTTCCACCTCGTCGTTCAGGTGTATGTCTGCCAGTGGCTGGAGCTTGATGCCTGAATTGATGCCTTGCTGCTTAAACACCTCACCTCTTACACTTAAAAAGACGTCTGTAAGCTTTTGCTCTACCGGCGCCAGGGCCACATTGGAGTGAAGCTGAACATAGGTACCGAAGTTATTCCAGCTCCAGCCGCCTTCGGGTTCCTGACTGTAGCTTTCGTTCTGAAGCAGGTTTTCCATGGGAAGGAGCACATCGAAGCGAAGGTGCGAATTGGGCGGCACGTTTTCCAATATGCCAGCTACCAGGTAGTCCATGTCGGTTTGACCGATAACGGAAATGGTTTTTCCGACGGGATCTTGATCGCCAAAATACTTCTTCGCGGCGGCTACCGACAAAAGGGCTGTCCCGGGTTTCAGCGCCTCCTGCTTGTTGCCGGAAACCAGCGGAAATGAAAACATGTCGAGAAAGTCTCTGTCTGCATAGTAAATGGCATCTTCTTCAAATACGCTGTTGGGTTTGGTCAGGTCGTAAACGAGAGCGTTGTCACTGTGCACCCGGGTGATGTGCTTGATCTCCGGTGCCCGCTCCTTAAAAAACGGCGCCATGGACTGCGGTGTAAATGCTCCTCCATACTCTACCTGGTCTTCGCCGCGTCCAAATCCGGGAAGGATGCGATAGATAGAGGATTCGCTTTTATGGAATGTATCGAAGCTCTCTTCGAAATGAATGTATTGGAAGATGAGCATGCAGCAGGTTAAGCCGGCGGAAAGCCCGAATATGTTAATCGTGGAATAAACCTTCTTGCTCAGCAGGTTTCGGTATGCGCTTCTCAGGTAGTTTTTCAACATGGCTAAAGGGTTTGATACAGATGTTTTTCTTCGAATGATGTAGGGCCGTGCAAAAGATAGCACCTCGCGGAAGTAAAATTTCTTTGCCCGGGATGGCCCGGAATGTTTTGCCTTAATGTAAAATCGCTCGTGCAGGTCGCCCATCACCTCTTCCAGCAGGTCCGGTGAACAGAAGGTCTTCAGTAACCTGTCCATCCAGTGCGGTGGAGCGTACCTGTCATTCTTTTTCTCCATACCAGGCAAAATTTATTTGGGGCAGCGATTGTGGAACCATGCGGTTCCAAAGATTTTCTCTCACCTCACGCACTTCCTGCAGGATTTTTGAACCAGCTATGGTAACTGTAAACAGCCTCTTTCTCCTGCCGCCGCGTTCTCTGGTGGCCTCCCCCATGTGGGAATTGACGTAACCTTTATTTTCGAGCCGCTGCAGTGCAGCATGCACGGCACCGGTGGTCACGGTCTTTTCCATTTGCTTTTCCAGGTCTTCCGCTATGGCGACACTGTAAGCGTTCGGCGCAAGCACTGCTACAGTCAGCAGCACCACTTCTTCGAATTCTCCCAGATCACTTCTTCTCATGGGCTCAAATTGGTTTTCAAAAGATGTCTCAATGCTATTACTTCTATTTCTGTATATCAAATCCTTTGCCAGTTCGTGAAATATGCATCTGGTGTATGAAATGGAGGTTTTCTGCACCCCCGGCTGGTGCATGTTGTCCGATGACGAACAGAAAGCTATCCGCTTTTGAGGCAGGTGCCTACCACAACCGATCAAGCGGATACGGATTGCCGACATACTGATCACACAGATTACCGATAACCGGTAACCGCCTCCTACTCATTTCTCAGCGTCCTCGCAGGGTTTGTCTTCAAGGCCTTAAGCGCATAGCTGCCAAGCACCAGCCAGGAAGTAGCTATTACAATCAATACAGACAGCAGGTAAGCAAGCGGCCCGGGATTTATTCTGTAAGCGAAGCCCTCCAGCCAATTATTCATGAAATAATAATTAACCGGGACAGCCACTACCAGGCTAATGAGCAGCAGCACGGTCGACTGCTTCAGCAACAGCAATAGCAATTGGGCGATGGAGGCACCCAGCACTTTCCGTACGGCCATTTCTTTCATGCGCTGTATTACCGTAAAACTGGCCAGGCCAAGAATACCCAGCACTGCCACAAAAATAGCCATAAAGGTAGCGTAGAGCGTCATAGAGCCAATGCGTTCCTCAGTTTCGTATAGTGTTTTAAATTGCTGATCTACAAAAGTATAGTCCATAGGGTGGTTGGCATCGAACGCTCCCCACGCTTTCTCAATTTTTGCCAGCGTGCCGCTCACATCTTCAGGCTGAAGTCGTACCAACAAAATATTATACCTGTTGCTTTCTCTTCCCCAGAAAACATGCATCACCGGCTGTACCGCCGTCGCCAGCGATTGAAAATTAAAATCTTTGACTACCCCTATCACCTCCAGGCCTTCGTCGGTATCGGGAAACATCAGCCTGTGGCCCTCAAGCGTTTTCCACCCCAGTTGCCTCATAGCCGCCTCGTTGATAATCACCCTCCGTACATCGCTTGCCAGTTCGCCATCGAAATTCCTACCCTCAACAAACTCGATCCCCATCGTGGAGAAATACCGGTCGTCTACACTCGTATACCGCCAGTCGAGCGGCGGCAGGTCACGGGCGTCGTCAGACTGTATCAACGTAAAACTGCCTGCGTACCGGCCAGGCACTGTGTTCGACGCACTTACGCCTTCAACCCCCGGCAGGGCTTCCAGCGAATTTCTGAAGGCAGTCCACCGCTGCTGGCTTTCCTCCCCCGATTGCTGACGCGCATTGATAACCAGCACATTGTCGGAGTCAAAGTTCATGTCGGCGTTTTTCATAAAACTAACCTGCCGGTACATAATGAGCACGGCGCTTACCAGCATCACGGCAATGGCAAACTGGCAGCAAACCAATATGTTTTTCGGATCAAAGCCCCGTTTTTTCAACGAAAGCTGCCCCCTCATGGCATCGCCAGCCGGCAAGGTGGAAAGTGTAAGCGTAGGATAGATACCCGCCAGGGATCCCAAAAAGAGCATGCTCCCGAGCAAAACCGCAAGCGGCAAGGGGCTGAGAAGAAACATTAGCGACATCTGCTGTCCGAAAAGGTCGATGAAATAAGGCAGCAACACGAAGGCCAACGCAACTCCCAACACACTTCCTATCGTGAAAAGCAGGGTAGTTTCGCCGATAAACTGCACAATGAGGTCGCGATTTCCCGCCCCGAAGACGCGCCGAACGGCCACCTCTTTGTAACGCACCAGTGATTGAGCGGCATTGAGGTTGGCAAAATTGAAAAAAGCAATGAGCAACAAACCGATGGCGACGTACCCCAAAAACCAGCCATACTGCTGCTGACCCGTATTAAAGTCGTAATAGCCGGCCAGGGGCATCAGTTCGAGTGTGCCCTTTTCCGAATTCGGTATAAATGTTTCAACAATCTGCGGGAGTTGGCTTTCCACCGTTGCGGGGTCGTGCCCCGGCTCAAGCTGGACAAAACTTTGCGTGAATGAATTTTCCCAGCCAAATGTACCATCCTCAACCCATTGCTGCCTTCCCGACTCCATGTTCACAAGCATATTGAAGTTATAGCTTGAGTTGAAGGGAATTTGACCAAATACCCCTGTTACCTCGTAGCTGATGGGATTGTTCAATTGAAGAACAATGATTTTTCCAAGTGGATCAGCGTCGCCAAACAGGCGCTGCGCCATATCACTACTGATGACTACCGAACGGGGATTTGTAAAGACCTTTTCTCGCTGGCCGCGAACCAGCGGAAACGAAAACATATCGAACACTCCCTCGTCTCCAAAGGTTGTTCTCTCCATAAACTCTTTGCCATCGTAGGTTACCGCAGCTTGTCCGATAAAAAAAATGCGGCAACTGTTTTTTATGCCAGGTATGGCTTTTTCAACCTCCTCCACAAGCGGCAGCCATGTATCGCCTACGTCAATTTGCCCTCCTTCAGGCGTGGGCCGGGTGCGGTAGAGGAAGTAAATGTCGTCGGCGTTTTCATGAAACTGGTCGTAGGTAACTACATCGTAAGCATAAACGCCCAGCAGCAGGCTTATTGCCACGGCAAATGTGAGCCCCAGTACATTAATGGAAGCTATAAACTTGCGGTGCCGAATATTCCGCAATGCTATGAGCAAATAGCTACTCAGCAGCGGCCAGTACGAGCCTTTGTAGCGAGTATACACCGTGTGCTCCTCTCTGCCGATTTCGGCGGGCGAACCGAGTTGTTTGATAGCCGAATTGCAGGCTGCTTCAGCGGAAAGGCCTTTGTCCAGCAGCTGTTCGATGCTCTCGCGCAGGTGATCCTCCAGCTCAGCGATTACGCCGTCCTCCAGGGTTTCCTGCCTGCGAAGCTCCTGCCGCCATTGGGCAATCCGCTTTTCAATGATTTGATGATTATCCATGTGAAGTTTTTGAGTTTAATGACCAGAGTTTCAAAAGTACGTCATGCATTGCGAGCCAATGCTCCTTTTCGTGGTGGATCGCCGCTTTGCCCTGTTCCGTAATGGCATAGTACTTTCGGTGGCGTCCGTTGTCCGATTGGTTCCACTGCGATTTTACCAGCCCTTCCTTCTCGAGCCGGTGCAGCACCGGGTATAGCATACCGTCGGCCCACTCCACTTTTCCGCCTGATAAAGACTTGATTTTCTGAATGATATCGTACCCGTAGTTAGGTCCTTGTTGAAGGATTCCCAGAATGAGCGGTTTGGATGAAGCGGCAATAAGTGATTTGGAGAAGTTCATTACGTAGCGATTCTTTATACATAGATAATCAATGTATATAGAAAAAGCAAGTGTGTTCAGTGTTTAAGTGTTTAGGTTGATGGGGCTTTTAAGTTGGTAGTTTTGAGTGTTTAGATGTTCAAAAATAAAATCTTCGAGGGTTGTATAGTGCTTCATCAGTTCAGTTAAGTGCCGGAGTTGCAGTCATCATAACGCTCAGCGGCATGGCTCAAGCGCCCCGCTTGGGCCTCATATTTGTCCAGCGTCCGCTGGGCTAGGCCTTCAGAGGGCTTCTTCACTATTAGCTCAACCGCCAGTTTCGTAGTAAAGATCAATTGACTAGACCCTCGGAGGGTTAAACGCCGTCGTCCATCTAATGTACCCTGCAAATGAACACTATCCCGCCCGATACTGGACAGCGACCGATTACGATACTTTCACTATGTGGCTTCACGGGCGTAAAAGCCTGATGGCATGGGTTTTGTCGAACCGTTGGCACTACTACTCCCCTTTCCCACCATGCTCAAAAGCTTCCTGCTCATCACACTTCGTAACATTTTAAACAACAAGGGGGCGGCCTGGCTGAATATCCTATGCCTTACGCTCGGAGTCGCTACCTGCCTGTTTATCTTCAACTATATCACCTTTGAGCTTTCGTACGATCGGCAGTTGGCTGCAAGCTGCATTTTCCGCCTGGAACGCATCGTATCCCGCACGAATACCGACAGCTACTTCGACGCATTTTCAGGCTTGCGCACCGGCCCGCAGCTAAAGGCAAAAGGGGAAGTTGCGCAGTTTACCCGGCTGGTTCCTTTTTCTGAAGAGGGCGTGGCGCATTTCATTTACCGGCGTGCAGACACAGCTGAGCACCGGGCATACCTGGAGAAGGTGTATTACGCGGAAAATTCGTTTCCCCGGTTCTTTCCTTTAAACTGGCTGCAGGGAGACTCCACCGCCCTTTCGGCGCCTAACTCAGTGGTGTTGTCACTCTCAATGGCACAGCGCCTGTTTACTGATGAAGTAAAGGCGGGTATTCCCGTCGTTGGCAGGGAGTTCAGGTCGGCGCGATCCGGATTTTTTACGCAGACTTATACGGTTACGGGCGTTTTTGCTGACCTCGCGGCTAATACGCATCTGAAGTTTGACGCACTGGTTGCTTCCTCCATGGATGTGCTGCATGAAGCAAGCCACACCTACACTTTCGTTACGCTGCCAGTGAATAAGCAATCCGAATTAAAAATCAGCGATCCGGATACTGGAGACTATTTCCTCCGGCCGGTGCAGGAGGTGCATCTCTCGCCGTTTGTTTCCAACAACCCTGAAGCCGGCACCGACAAGCGGTTGCTGTTGTTTCTCGGCCTTATCGGCGTTATTGTTATGCTGCTGGCTATCACCAATTATACCAATACCATTATTCTCAATTCGTTTGACAGATCGAAAGAAATTGGTATCCGCAAACTGCTGGGCATCACACCCCGCCAGCTTATTTCCACTTTCATGGGCGAGGCGCTGCTCGTGAACTGCATAGCCGGTTTGCTGGCAATTGTTTTCTTTCGTGTGGGTGTAAATATGGCGCTGATCTACGGCAAAGCAGACCCAACAAGTGCCATTATCAATCCCATCGACTATAAGTCGATAGTGGAGCAGAATATTGCCACCAACAGCTTGTTTTTGGTTTCCTTATTGTTGATCAGCAGCCTGTTGTCAAGCCTCTATCCTGCCTTTTATTTAAACGCCCTCAATCCGGTGGCGCTGTTGAGAGGCAAACTGCAGTTGGCCAGCTCTAAGCTGGCGAGCGGAGCAAATAACGTTATCCGACTCCTGCTAATCTTCCAGATCACCGCCTCTGTTCTGTTTCTTTCGGGCGTTTATATCGTGTTTGCGCAGCTAAGGCATATGGAGGAGCACAATAAGCGGCCTTTGGAGCTCAACGTAAAGGCCGTTTTTCCGGGGTCCTCCATGGCATCTACCCTTTTCTTCCGGAATGTGTTCGACCGGATGGACGAGCTGATACGGCAGGGCCACATTCGGGCGGTTAATTTTTCCAATCTGTACGAGGGCCAGATCCGGTCTACCGGTGAAGTGGCGATCACAGGGCTTGCCGGGCTGCCGCTCGATACCATCGCAGGTAATGCGCTGCTGGTGGTCGACAACAGTTATTGGCGGCGGCCGGATGTATTTGTGGCAGGCAGCAACTTCAGCAAGAGCTTCGGTAGCGACAACCGCCGGGTGATTTTGAACCTCGCCGCCATAAAAAGCTTAGGGATTGAGACTGCCGACAGCTTACTGACTAACCAGTTAAAAACCGATGCCGGGAGCTTTGAAATTATCGGAGTGGTAGACGACAAATTCCAACAAGCACGCCTGTATGTAACGGGATTTGCCTATCGCACCTTTCTCGACCTGAGTTTGCAATATCCCGGCCTGGCAGGCGAAAGTCTGCAGGATTTCCTCCAACGCACGGAAATAACGCTCTCATCTTCCCTGCCATTTGTTTCGCTGATGCGCCGCGGGTATGAAAGCCAGCGCCAGGTGGAAAGCAGTATCCTGAAAATGTTTGTCTTTTTTACTGCGATCGCCATTGCGATCGCCAACATTGGGATGTTTGGCTTGTCGTCCTTTATTACACAAAAAAGGAGCCGGGAGATCGGAATTCGGAAAATTTTGGGGGCCACCACCCCCGTAGTTCTTTGGCTGCTGGCTTTCGACTTTCTGAAGCTTGCGTTACTTGGTGCAGCCCTCGCTATGCCCGTAGTGCTTTGGGGAGGCAACTTCTGGCTGGAGGACTACGATTCCAGAATCGGTATTTCAGCGGAAATGATACTGCTTCCTGTGCTCATGATCGTGTTTATTTCTCTGATAGTGGTAGCCAAAAAATGCTGGAACACAGCAGCAATCAGTCCGCTGAAGGCGCTTGATATGGGGTGAGGGCGGTTGGTGGTTAGCTAATGCCTTTTCAACACCTGGCAAGCACGATTGGCAACTGAGGGCTGTATAACCGCCTCATGGGCCAACAGTTCGCAGCGACAGCACCTGCACTTGCGGAGCACCAAAAATAGCTATATTTTCACCTATAACAATTCTTCACAAGGGCAAACTATGAAGCACTTCCACACCTCCTTAACGAGCCGTTACCTTGCTATTACTATTACCGTGATTGCAGCACTGCTGTGGGGTTCATGCAGCAAAGACGAACTGGCAACACCTTCCGATCTTGTATTTACCGTGGAAGTGAGCGACGATGGGTCTGGCCTGGTCAATTTTCAGGCATCCGCCGAACATGCGAAGTACTACACGTTCGATTTTGGAGCATCGGCAAACGAAACTCCGCTGCAAACCGAATTCGGATCAGCAAGCTATGTATATGCAGAGAGCGGCCATTATACAGCAAGTGTAAAGGCCCATGCAGATGAAAATCTCTTCATCAGCGATTCAAAAGAATTCCAGGTGGATATATTCGTTAATATTCCATCGAGCGGATACTCTACGCCCGAAAGCTATGAAGGAATGGCGGTCGTGTGGGCCGACGAGTTTGAAGCTGATGTATTGGACGAGAGTGTGTGGAAATTTGAGATTGGTGATGGCTGTCCAAACCTGTGCGGATGGGGCAACAATGAGCTTGAGTACTATAAAAAGGAAAACACGCAACTCCTCGACGGCTACCTGGTGATTGAAGCCCGTAAGGAAACGGCCGGCTCCAAAAGCTACACTTCATCGAGGATCATCACCAAGGACAATCTATCTGTGAAATATGGCCGCATAGATGTGCGGGCAGTGATGCCCAAGGGACAGGGGTTGTGGCCGGCAATCTGGTTATTGGGCGAAAATATTGATGCTGTTGGCTGGCCCGCCTGCGGTGAAATTGACCTGATGGAAATGATCGGAGGAGAGAGCCGTGAAAAAACGGTCCACGGTACCGTGCATTGGGATCATGTGGGAAACTACGCAAGCTACGGAGGCTCCTACACCCTTACCAGCGGCACCCTTGCTGATGAATTTCATGTTTTTTCTATTGAATGGGATGAAAACTTTATCACCTGGTACATAGACGACATCCAGTATCACATCATCGACATTACTCCGGTGGCTTTGAGTGAATTTCGGCAGCCATTCTTTTTTATCATGAACGTGGCAGTAGGAGGCAATTGGCCGGGCACTCCTTTTGCCCATACACTGTTTCCGCAGCGGATGATAGTCGACTACATTCGTGTATTTCAGAACGAGTGAGGCTCAATAATACAGTATTCCTATGGAATTAGCAGCTCTCCCAGGTCTGCGGCTCACAAAACTGGCCCGTCTGGTTGGTAAAGGAGCGTACGTAGACATGGGCTGATACAGCGCATGCATGCCCCGGAAAGTGCAGCCTTTTACAAATATCCCTCAAGCTTCTCTTTAAAGAACTTCGCACTGTCGACAATGCTCTGCATGGAATTGTGAGCGAAGTTGCCGCCCTGCTCAATGAAGTAGTATTCCATGCCGGAGCGGGCGGCTTGTGGCAAAATCGTGCTGTAGTCAATCGAACCGTTGCCCAGCTCCGTGTAGTCGCGGCTTACTTTGTGCATATCTTTCACATGCCACATTACAAAGCGGCCGGGCTGCTTGCCAAATAGCTCTGCCGGGCTCATTGGCGAAGAATGCATTACCCAATACAGGTCGATTTGCAGCTTTACAAGCCTTGGGTCGGTGTCGCGCATGATAATGTTGTAGCCGTTGTCGCCTTCGTAATTGACGAACTCAAAGTCGTGATTGTGATAGGCAAAACCCAGGCCCGCATCTGCTACCTGCTCTCCTACCTTGTTTAGCTTTTCCACAAGCATTTTGAACGCCTCAATCGAGCGATGCTCCGGCTGAAGCCATGGCCAGGTGATGTAGCGCTGCCCCAACGCCCGGGCTCCCTCTATACATTTGTCGACGTAACGCCGGAGCTCATCCTCCGGCTTATCGAAGTAAAGAAACGTGTCGTAATGCCCGCTGGAAGTGCTGAGCCCCAGGTCGTTGAGAATCCGCCTGAAATCTGCTGCTTTGTAGCCATAGTACTTCAGTCCGGCTGCATCGAGCCCGTAGGTTTCGAAATCCTGGTAACCGACCGCAGCCGCTTTTTTCAGGCTTCCCACTGCATCTGCTGCCATGGCATCCCTGATAGTGTACAGCTGCAGGCCCATTTTGTACTTAGCGTTGCCGGCGCTGCCAAAAGACGGAAGGCCCAGGCAGGCGGCCGACATAAGGGCTCCTGTTTTTTGAATAAATGCCCGGCGGCTGAAGGTAGCAGAGTTTTTCATGGAAGGTTTTTTGGTTTCGGGATGGAAAGTAATGCCAATAAACGGTGAGTTGGAAACATTTGGACGCAAATGGACAAATAACTTTCCGAAGGGTAAGCGACTTCCGCTAAAACTCCCCCGCTGGTTTGCGAGGTTCTGGGAATTTTTAGTTTACCTGCCAGTTATCAAGTAACAAGCAGACTGAACAACTTGGTCAAATCTCCCCCATCAGCGCTGCAAATATCCGGAAGGAATTGAGCCTGTCGCGGTGATCGTAAATATGCGAAGCCACCATCAGTTCATCTACTCCCGTTTCCCGAATAAACCGGATGGTTTGTTCTTTAACAGTAGCCTTGCTGCCTATAAAGGCGTACTTCAGCATTCGCTGAAATGCAGGATTCTCCATCAGTTCACGGGTTTCAGCCGTTGGGTCCGTGGGCGGCTGCATGTAGTCCGGCTTATTTGTAAGTACGCCCAGCATTAGCCTGACAAGCGAGGTGGCAAGCCGCTCTGCTTCGAGATCGGTATCAGCAGCTATTACATTCACACAGGCGATGGTATAAGGCTCCTGAAGCACCGTCGACGGTTCAAAATTGTTGTGGTAGATACTGAGTGCGTCAAACAGGTGCGTGGGTGCAAAGTGACTGGCAAATGCATAAGGAAGCCCTTTTCTCGCTGCCAAAATCGCGCTGTCGGTACTGGAACCGAGGATGAAAACCGGCACATCAGTCCCTTCTGCCACCGGAGCCCGTACGGCTCCATTTTTGTTGGCCGCCGAAAAATATTGCTGGATCTGCTCCACCTCGTCGGGAAACCTGTACACCGAGTGCATGCGCTCCTGCCTGATTGCATAGGCTGTGGCCTGGTCGGTGCCCGGTGCCCGGCCAAGCCCGAGGTCGATACGGCCCGGAAATAAATGAGCCAGGGTGCCAAACTGCTCAGCCACTATCAGCGGTGAATGATTGGGTAGCATTATGCCGCCAGAGCCCACCCTTATCCGCTGTGTACCAGCGGCAATGTGGCCTATGAGCACACTGGTGGCGGAGCTGGCAATACTGATCATATTGTGGTGCTCGGCCAGCCAAAAGCGGGTGTACCCCCATTCTTCAGCATGCTGCGCCAAAGAGAGACTGTTTTCAAAAACCTGGCTGATGGATTGACCGGCAGGCACTGAGGCCAGCTCCAGAATTGAGTACGGTACTTTTCTCATGTTCACAGATAAAAAAGAGTGGTTTTGTCCAACTAACCAAATCAAAAACAATCTCAGAAGGTTCACCAAAAACGGCTTTACCTCAAGATAAGGCTATTGTAGCTGCTATCCGATGACCGAGCAGCAGGCTTTGCACAAAACTACGGGAGAATACTACTTCTCAGCAGCTACGCTAATCACCACACTGCCCTTTTTGCAGCCTGTGTCTACATATCGGTGGGCATTGGCAGTTTCGCCAAGCGGAAATATTCTATCTATCACTGGCATCACCTTGCCCGAAGCCACCAGTTCGGCGAGGTAAGTGAGGTCTGATGACTTGTATGGCGCGAGTTCAAAAAATACGGATTTGTCGGTCGTTTTCGACACCCAAACTCCCCTTATCATGCCTGATATGGTGGGGTTGCCTAAAACATATCGGCCGTTGGCTTTCAGGCAGCCAATGGCCTTCGAAAAAGACCCTTTACAAACAATATCGATAATGACGTCCCACTTTTTGCCACTGTGCGTAAAATCTTCTTTTTCATAATCAATGATGGCGTCTGCGCCAATCGCCTGAAGCATCCCGAGTTTGGGCTGGCTGTCTACACACGTAACTTCCGCTCCTGCAAGTTTTGCCAATTGCACCGCATAAGTGCCAATGCAGCCACCGGCTCCGTTAATCAACACATTTTCGCCTTTCTTAATATTGGCCTTTCTCACAAAATGCAGCGCATTAAGACCTCCGGTTGGTATTACAGCAGCCTGTTCAAAACTCACACGGGCTGGTTTTTCTGCTATAGCATAATTTTCTGGCAGGCAAACGTACTCCGCATGAGCCCCGAGCCGCATTTGCGTAGGAGCAAAAACTGTGTCACCGGTTTTGAACCTGGTAACCCTGCTTCCCACTTCTTCTACCACCCCGGCCAGTTCCTGACCATAAATTTTCATTCTCGGCTTGAAAACACCCATGTACAGCCGCAGAGGCAACCATATCCATGTGGCGATGTCGAACCGCCGCATCTCAGAATCACCCATTGTTACGGATGAGGCCAGTATCTTTATCAGTATGTCATTCTTCCCGGGCACGGGTTTAGGCACCTCCTGCAAGCGAAGGGCTTCGGGCGGACCGTATCGTGTACAAACAATCGCCTTCATTGGGCGTCAGTTAATGCACCCGCCGAAAGGGAGGGCTGTAATTTCGTATCGTGAAGTTCAGGCGCTTTCACACCCTTGAGCAGCCAAAAAATCATCGAAAACTCGCCTATAGCTGAGGGAATGGTGACGATTTGCCCAATGCTTGCGCCGTAGCCGGGAAGTAGCAGTCCGGCAAGACTTGCCAGCACATAGCCAACGCCGCCAATAACCAGAAACACGCCAATGAACCGTGGTATAAACCCGGATTTGATAGAAAGCAAACCGAATGGTATCAACCAAAGGCCCCAAAATACCTGTGCAACCACTATACCGGCTTCGTAAAGATTGAAGAAGATGAATGCCAGTGAGTTGAGCTGAGCCTGCGTGAAAGCAGCCAGCATATCTGCATTGCCCAGCAATACCGGTGCAGCAAGCTGAAACACCATGATGACAAAAGTAATGGGAACGGACACCACCACCAACGTCACCATCTGAAGCGAGTAGTTTTCGTCTACCGCTTTAAACAGCCGGTGAAGTACCAGCACCAGGTACACGAAGAGGGTTTGGCAGGTAAGCTGGCAAACGATGCCTGCCCGGTACAGCAACTCCTTGCTCATAATGTTGCCAGCAGTGGCAGCGGCATCGCCCGGCACAATTATCTGAGAGGGGATGTATAATATCCCCAGCATGCCGGTGATTCCCAGCAGCAGGTAAAGCACACCGGCTTTCCTGCCGATTTTCTTTTTGTCTTCCATTGCAATTCAGTTTTGGTAAGGAAATAATTGTACTTTGTTGGGCTAAAATCAATTTGGTTTATTCCTGCCAAATTCATTTTCCCGCCGTCCATTCAGTTATCCAAAGTCAAACAGAATGGTGAAAAAAGACTAACATGACAAAGTGTTAAATTTCATTTATTGGTCTTTCTTCCCCATAGGAAAAAACCTCTTCCAGGGGCAGTTTAAACTCGAGTGCTATACGAAATGCCAGCTCCAGCGATGGCGAATACTTGCCTTTTTCAATAGCCACAATGGTCTGCCGGGTCACTCCTACTTTATCGGCCAATTGCTGTTGGGTCATTTCGTCGTGATAAAACCGCAGCTTTCGTATGTTATTGGTTAGCTTATGCGTGCCCATGCTAAAAGCCCTTCCGATAGAAATACAGCTGTGAAGAGCTCCACATAATGGATGCAGCAAAAATGGAGGCCACCAGCGCATTGAACATCACAACGGGCGGCATATCCAGCGCCAGCGTTGCCATGGCCAGCATAAACCCTATCATAAAGGTTGCATAGGCATTGCGGTTGGCCCGTAGTTCCACCAATTTGTCAAGCTCATCTTCTATTGAAGGGATCTTTTCCCTGGTGGCTATCACGTTAAGTATGTTGAATACAACGTGGGTAATAATGTTCACCACAATCATTGCCGGCATTATCAGCAGAATGGTAGTCCCATAAAATTTGAAGTCGGTGGCCGGATTCAGGCTTTCGGCTGGGTGCATGCGAAACACGTACACATAGTAAAATGCCATAATGAGCAGGGTGCTGATAAGGTAAACACAGCTGCGTTTTTCCTGGTAAGACATAAAGGTACTTCTTATAGTCCGCTTAACGATGTATCTTAATACGGGCGTAAAGTTAGAAATGTTTTACACAATGTCAAATATTTTTTACATTGTGTAAAACATAACATCCTCGACTGAAGCTATCGTAGCGTTCGTTGTGTTGGGTTCGCCTACTCCACTTTCAGTCCTTTTACCGGGTTGAACCTCCCGAGGTTCCTGACCTGGATGGCTACTGACACGAAAAGAACTGTTAACAGAGCAGCAACTGCGATAGCCGTGCTGGAGAAGTTAATGGGCATGTGGTAGGTGAAAGCAAATGTGAGCAACCACCTGACAAACAGGTAGCTAAGTGGCGCGCCAATCAAAAGCGCAATGCAAAAAAGGATCATATACTGCCGGGTAATTACCACGGCAATGTTCTGAAGGGTGGCCCCGAGTACTTTCCTTATGCTGAATTCCCTGATTCTCCCCGTTACATTGAGGGTCATTAAGCCGTACATGCCCAGGCTTGCGAGCAGCACCACTATGAAGGCAAAAACATGCCAAACCCTGGAGTATATACCCAGTTCGGCAAAATAATTGCCCCATACGTCCTCCTGGTAGCCGCCCTGGAATGGTGTTTCAGGAAACAGCGCTGCCCATTGATTTTGTAACGATAGATAAGCTTCCTGCTCGCTACCAGGCTGCACCCGCATGCACAGATAGCGATAATTTTCTTTTTCAGCCAATCGAAAGATGGTGGGATTTACTTTGTTTTCAAAGCTGTAGCTGTGAAAATCACTCACCACACCAATGATTTCGAACTGCACACTGTCTATTTTGAAAAGCTTTCCCACGGGATCTTCTAAGCCGGTGCTTGTTATAAAAGATTCATTTACCACAGCAGTCAGCTTATCACTCTCAAAATGAGTATTGAATGTTCTCCCATCAATAAGCTGAAGACCCATCGTTTCAAAATACCGGCCATCCACCGATAGCTGATCGGTTTCGTAGTGGCGGTCGGGCGTGTGAACCACCACTTGTGCATGGCGCCTGCCGATGTGGTGCTCGGCGCCTGCCACAGAAAGAACGTTCGGATTCTGCGCCATAGCTACCTTAAGTTGCTCGAATGCGGGATAGTCGGCAACCTGGGCATAGACCGCACCCTGCTGCTGGTAGCCCCAGCTACGTTTGGTCAGATAGGAGGTGTTTTGGCTGAACATAACCGCACTCGCGATGAAGATGCAGGCAAACACCAGCTGGGTACACAGCAGGATTTTGGTTAGTGGATTCCTCTTGCCAAACTGTACAGAGCCTTTCATAATTTTTACAACCTCAAACCGGGAGACGTAAAAGGCCGGATAAATGCCGGAAGCAATGGCCGTGACGAGCAGTATGGCCGGAAGATAAAGCCAGAGGTTGGCGTCGGCAAAGGTGAAACCCATGTTGAAATGCCACATTTGTTCAAATCCTGGAATAAAAATAGTCATGGCAAGCACGATACCCAGAATAAGCGCAAAAGATGTTACAACCACATTTTCCACCAGAAACTGAACGATCACTATGCCGCGGGTAGCGCCAATTGTTTTCCGGATGCCGATTTCCTTCAGTCGCTTTGCTGCCGACACAATAGCCATGTTGATGTAATTGAAACACGCCAGCAGCAGTATAAAACCGCCGATCACAGCCAGGAAGACGATGGTGGTGAGGTTGTCGGCTGAGCTGCGTGAAATGTCGTCCTTTATGTATTCGGATCTTTTATTCAGCGTGGCAAGTGGTTCAAAAGCAAAAGAGTCAATGGCTCTGTCGGGTGCCGCTACCTGCTTTTGTGCCAGCTTGTATTTCTCCATTCCTGCCTGTATAGTTTCCACATCGCCGGCACTGCTTACCTGCACAAACGTCGCATTTAGCAGCTCGCTCCAGTCGTGCTGGTTGTAAGCCGGGTCGGCCTGCCTCAAATTTTCGAAGTTAACCAGGAAGCCGAAGCTGATGGTACGTGCTACCGGGAAGGGTTCTGCAACACCCGTGACTGTAAACGGCTTTCCCCGTTGGTTGTCGAATTTCACCAGCATTGTTTTGCCAAGCGGATTCTCTTCTCCAAAGTACTTTTCAGCCATCGGCTCGCTTAGAATAATGCTGTTGGGGTCGTAGAGCGAGGCAGCGGAGCCCCATTTTAACGGGAAAGTGAACATCTCCAGAAAGGTTGGATCCGTATACCGCAGCCTTTCATGAAACACGTTGTCACCGTTTTTCACTACAACGGGCCGGTCTTCTACCCTGCACATCTTTTTCACCGACGCAAAATCTTCTTTCAGCATTTCGCCCAATGGCCGGGGTGTTTGCCCATGCTGCTGCAAGCTGCCGTCTCTGTCGGCCAGGAAGGTGACAAGGTACACTTCATTTTTATGCTCATGAAACTGGTCGGTGCTGTAGGTCCAGCGGGCAAAGGCATAGGCAAACACGGCTATGCCAATGGCCATCGACAAACCAGTGATGTTGATGAAGGAGCTGAGGGGGTTTTTCATCAGCGCCCGGAGCGACACTTTGAAGTAGTTGCGAAACATAATGGTATGATTAAATAAAGCAGGCAAACGTAAATAGCGGAACACGGAGGGCCGGAGCATTTTGATGACCTCCCGGCGGTAAACGCTCCTTGCATACGAAGCACCGTAAAGAACTTTATTTTCCTCAAATGCCTCTTCAAGGTCTCCCTGCAGCTCCTCGAAAAGTTCAGGCTTGCAAAACCACTTAAACAGGCTATAGAAGAAGTTGGGGAGGTTGGTATTTTTCATCGCAAAAATCTGTTAAAGTACTACTGATGCCAGGTTGACCTGGTCGAAGTCTAGTCAGACTGAGCCTGTCGAGTCATGTCAGACTGAGCTTGCCGAGTCATGTCAGACTGAGCTTGCCGAAGTCAAACTAAACTTCGGCACCATGCTCCACATTTCTTCCCGCAGCTCTTTGGCCTGCTGCAGCGCCGCTTTTCCGGTATTGGTAAGCGTGTAATACCGTTTGCGCCGGCCTCCCCTTTCGGTTGTGGCACCTCCGAAGTACGATTTGATGAAGCCCTTTTCCTCCAGTCGGCTTAGCGCTGTATGTAAAGCCCCCCGGCTTAGCGGCCGTCCCAGTCTTTCATTCAGCTCATTTTGGATTTTCAGTCCGTAAGCATTTTCGTCCAGTATGAGAATTGCCAGCAGCACTATTTCCTGAAATTCTCCAAGGTTTGTCTCCTTCATCGCTTATTTGTTTCTTATATGAAGACCAAACGTAGGCAAAAATTATTTGTTTCACAAATGGAGACAAAATAGAACATCGGTGAGTCAATGAGTCTGTTTGTCTGTGAGTCGGTGGTTTCTCCAGTGCTGCCGGGTCTTACGGCCTTAGGCTATATTGCAATACAGACTCTTAGGGAGAGATACTACCAACCATACCTGATAACGAATAACCGTTTATAAATCCTCAGGGTTTCCAGCCGCGTCTCTGCGAGGCCCTGAGGAGAGCAAGAAAATCCGAAATCCAGCAATCTCAAATCCGAAATCCCCTACTCCACCCTTAGTCCACCCACGGGATTTTCCCGAGCTACTCGTCTTACCTGGATAGCGACCGTGAGCAGCAACACCAGCACCAGGATGGCGACGGCAACAAAAACGCCACCGTAGGTTACCGGCACATGGTACCAGTAGATCCAGTCGAGCAACGCTTTGTTTAGCATATAGCTGGTGGGTGCGCCTACCAGGAGTGCTACGGCAAACAGCACCACATACTGGCGGGTAATATTACCGGCAATACCGGGTAACCCTGCACCGAGAATTTTTCGGATACTGAATTCTTTTACCCGCCCGGCCACGTTAAGCGTTACCAGTCCGTACAGGCCGAGGCTTGCCAACACTACCGCCAGAATGGCGAATCCGCGCCACACGCTGGCATGTACCTCCAGTTCTTCAAAATAGTTGCCCCAAACATCTTCCTGGAATCCGCCGTCGAATGGAATTTCGGGAAAGAGTGACGCCCACTCGGCCTGAACAGCCTTGTTGGCTTCGTACTCCTTGCCAGGCTGCACCTTTAAGGTGAGGTAGCGGTAGGCGGCCTCATTAGCCACACGAAAAATAGCCGGCTTCACTTTCTTGAAAAAGCTGTAGCTGTGGAAGTCTTTTACTACACCTACTACTTCGTGCTGTGTGCTGTCGATCCGGAATAGCTGCCCGATTGCAGTGGCAGCATCCAGGCCTATGCTTTTTGCCAGGGCTTCGTTCACCACTATCGTCTTTTTGTCAGCTTCATAATGCTCGCGAAAACTTTGACCGGCTATGAACTGCAGTCCCATGGTTTCGAAATAGCCGGCATCAACCGAGAGCTGATCTACCTCCACCTGGCGGTCCGGCTGATGCGCTACTGTTGTGGTGTGGTTTTTTCCCAAATGATGCTCTGCCCCTGACACAGAAATGATATCAGGACTTTCCACCATTCTGGCTTTCATTTTTTCGAAAGCAGCCTGATGGGGCACTGCTACATACAGCGCCTGCTTCTGGTTATAGCCCCAGCTCCTTTCGGCCATGTAAGTTGTGTTTTGGTTGAACAGTACGCCGGCGGTAATGAGTACACACGCCAGCACCAACTGCACACCCAGCAGCACCTTAGTCAACGGGTTTTTCTTCCCAAACCTGACGGAGCCTTTTAGAATACCCACCACTGGAAAACTGGAAATGTAAATAGAAGGATAGATGCCTGAAGCAATGCCCGTGATGAGCAAAACAGCCGGAAGATAAATCCATAGCCGCTGGTCGAGCAAAGTAAAGCCCATATCGAAACTGTTGAGGTTTTCCAGCCAGGGCACAAACACAAACGTGCCCAGTACCACGCCTATGACCAGCGCAAAGAAAGTAATCACCACGTTTTCGGTAAGGAATTGCACAATTACTACGCTACGACTGGCACCAATTGTTTTTCTTACGCCAATTTCCTTTAGTCTTTTGGCTGCCGAAACAATGGCAATGTTGATATAATTGAAGCAAGCCAGAACGAGCAGGAATACGGTAATGATGCTGAGAAAAATGATGGAGTCGTACTTGGCATCGGAGCTGTAGGAAATGTCGTCGCGAATAGCGCTCGACTTGCGGTGCAGTGAGGCCAGCTGCTCAAAACCATAACTAAAAACGGCCCAATCTTCTTCCGCAGCTTTGTTTTGCAGGTCCCTGTATTTTCCCATCCCCTGCTCAATTACGTGCAAATCGGCAGGCTTTTCTACCTGGATCAGCGTGGCATTTACAAACCTGCCCCAGTCGTGAATATCGTAGCCGGGCACACTGGGTACGCTGGAGGTGTACAAGTTTTCAAAATTGATCAGAAAATGAAAGTCGATGGTATGAGCTTCCGGGAATTTCTCCGCCACACCTGTTACTTTAAATGTTCTTCCGCTGTTTTCGCTAAACTTCAGCAGCATTTCTTCGCCTATAGGGTCTACGTCTCCAAAGTACTTCACCGCCATGTCGGCACTGAGAATAATGCTACTGGGATCGTGCAAAGAAGCAGGGTTTCCCCTCTTCAGCGGAAAAGTCAGCATCTCAAGAAACTCCGGATCTGCATACCTTACTTTTTCGTGAAATACGTTGGCACCTGCTTTCACTATCACGTTCGCATCTTCCACCCTGCAAATCTTCTTTACCTGGGCAAAGTCTTCTCTGAGCATCGCACCCAGTGGGCGAGGCGTTTGTCCAAACTGCTGCAGGGTACCGTCTCGTTTGGCCGAAAAAGTAACCAGGTACACCTCCTCCTTGTGCTGGTGAAACTGGTCGGTATTGTAGGTCCAGCGGGCGAAGGCATAGGTAAAAATACAGATGCCAATAGCCACAGCCAATCCAAACACGTTGATAAAGGAGTTGACCGGGTTTTTCATCAATCCACGAAGTGAAACTTTGATGTAGTTGCGAAACATAATGGTGTGATTAAAGTAGTGAGGTGCGGTGATGCCCCTCAAGGCGAAGGGACGCAGAAAATTGACAACCTGAAACCAGTAGAAAAGGCGTCTTTTCCACTTTGGTTGTTCGAGCAGTTCGTAGTGGTATTCCTCCAGGTCGCCGAGTATTTCCTCGAGCAATTCGCCTTTGCACAAGCGGCTGAGCAGCTTTTCGAGTACCTTCGGAGGACGTTTTGGTTCATTTTTCATACTCGTTGGATTGAGCTCATCGGAGCTTCGGTCAAAAGTCAGATTGAGTCTGCCGAAATCAGCTTTCCAAACTCCGGAATTTGCTGCCACAGATTCACTTTTACTTCCTGGCTCTTCTGCAGGGCCTTTTTACCCGACGCGGTCACGTTGAATATCCGCTTGCGCCTCCCCCCTCTTGTATCGGTTGCCCCACCCATATCAGACTCTAGAAATCCTTTCTTTTCCAGCCGGTTTACAGTGCCATGTACTGCACCAATGGTAACCGTGCGGCCCGAGTGCTCCTTAAGGGCCTTTCTAATAGCCAGCCCGTAGGCCTCTTCCTTCAGCATCACTATCAGCAGCAAAACCAGTTCTTCCAGTTCACCCAGGTGTTCTTTTTCCATACCATTAGTTCTATTAAGTAGAACAAATATACGAGGGTTGTTGATATTTGTTATATTTTATAGAAGAAATGTTTTATTGCAGCCAACCATATCCCTCCTTATCGCTCCAAATCCAGGCTTACTTAAGAAACTTCAGATTGTAAAGTTTGCCGTCGATGCCAAATCGGATAATATAAAGGCCCTTCTGAAGATCACTAACATCCAGGGAAACTTCATTTTGCTGGGTTCCGACAAACACTTCCTTCCATAGCTCGCCACTACTGCCATAAACCCGGATTTTGATTGCTTCTGGTAAAAGAGAATCGGAAAATATCGTCAGAACGGCATCAACGGGATTGGGATAAAGTAGAAAATCAATATTCGTGTGCTCCTTTTCTAAACCTATGCCAATATAGTCTTCGGTAGTTACCGGTGCCCCTGTTTCTCTGTCGTAGTAATATGCTTTGACAATCGCCTGATAACTTTCGGCCGGGTCGTCGAGCGGACGCTGATTCACCAGTGTGTCTCCTTCAATGTAAAAAAAATCCCTGGACGGATAAGCATGGATGAGTTCGTAAACAACAGTACTATCTGCCAGGTGCTCTGTTTCGAGGCTAAGTTTGATACTAAGCTGCCTGCTTGCCACACTCCCGTTAAGCTGCAAGACAGGAGCCTTTTGCCCGTCGAACAGTATGTTTTGCTTGATTTGCAGTTCGCTGCTGTCTCCCAGCTCTATATGGTATTCACCTGCATCAAGTGTCAATGTGTTTGCGGTCACATCATATCTGGGGCGGTAATAGTCAGGCTGGCTTCCGTTTTCGATTCCCAGATAAAAGTATCCCGCTGGTATTTTGTAACTGGCAGTTGAATTGCCCGGCACTTTCACATGATGCAATACTTTTGAGTCGGACTTTTCCCATTCGGAGAGGATCTGTCCCCGCGGGGATTCATATGCGACCTTTACGAAACTAAGATCGGGAGGTATATAAGGGGAAAAGGCAATCTTTTCAAAGCCGGGATGGTCTTCAACCGGGTTGATGCCTCCCAAAACCCGGTAAAACCAGGCCGATATGGTTCCAAAATAAGCGTGATTATTCGAACCTCCCACCTCCCACCAACTCTCGGGGAGCGTGGTTCCCCCATTTGCTACCCAGTGACCCCACGAAGGCTTTTCCTCCCGAGTCGCCAGCCGGTAAGCAACATCGGCGTGGCCAGTCATGCTCAAGGCCCTGGGAACTGCCTTTGCCCCAATTACACCTGCATCGATGAGCTCTCCGCTGTCCCTTATCGACTTCAAAAGGTGGGCAGTTACCCGATCTCTTTTGCGCTCAGGCACCATGTCAAATTCCAGCAAAATGGCCTGCTCCGTCTGCAAACCGCCTGCGTAGTAGCCATTTGCTGGTGAGTAGTATTCTTTGTTGATAGCCTGCTTTATTTTTTCGGCGTTCTCACTATATCTGGCAGCTGCCTCGGGGTCGTTGGCGATCATTGCCATTTTGGCCATTACCCGTGTTGCTTCGTAATAATAGGCACTGGAAATAATCGTTTTGGATGATCGGCTAGTATTGCTCTTCCAGTCGCCAAGCCCGGTATGCAGCAGGTGTTTACCGGCTCTTCCCTCCCAATACTTCATAAACCTCTCCATCATCTCATAATTCTCTTCTATGATGCGACGATCACCGGTGAAAAGGTAAACAGACCAGGGGACCATAACGGCTGAGCAGGTCCAGTCAAAGGCTTTTTTGCCATACCCCGCACCAGAAGTGGGGATAATCAGCGGCAATTCTCCCGACGGCAGTTGGGCATCCCGATGGTCGGCCATCCACTTTTCATAGGTCTTTATCATGTCGAAATTGAATAAACCAAGCTCGGCGGTAAAGTGTCCGTCTCCGGTCCATCCGTTCTTTTCCCGGTGCGGGCAATCGGTCGGGTAGCCAACCAGATTATTAAGGAAGGAGTTGTTGCTGGCTGTCCAGATGCTGTTAAGTAATACACTCGAAGACTCAAACCTACCAGCCGGGGCTACGTTGCTGTGTACAGCAAAAGCCTCTACATCACTTGCAGTTAAGGTGACCGGAACACTGCTCTTAATTTCAAGAAACTCAAAGCCTTTATAGCTGAATTGGGGCGAAAAAGTAAAATTCCCGCCACTACTGACTACCACGTCAGTTTGGAATTTGCCGTGGGTGCCCGACGAAAAATAATATTGGTCCAGCCAGCTATTTGAAACTTTTGCACCTGAAATTCTCTCGCCGTAGGTAAGCTCGAGCTTACTACGGTCGGGCATGAAGGGAATATTGACCTCGGCCACCCCCGCTATGTTTTTCGTGAATTTCATAAGGTAGGTAGCTGGTCCTGTTTTTTCGAAGCTTACAGGATGTCCAACTGATTCCCGCACGATAGGGGGAAGATTTTGCGCATGTATTTGTGCCTGAGGTGGCTGCACAACAACTACCGGCTGCTTCGGGTTAGAACTGCTGCCGGAAGCATACATTTGGTCGTAAAATTCTCCCACATATATTCCGTTGAACAGGAAAGGGCTTTGGGAAAAAGCCCAGGATGCATCCGTAGAAATAGTTTCGGCGTCGCCATCAGCGTAGCGGATGACAATATTTAGTATAAAGCTCGGCCGCTTTCTCCACGGCGCGGAAGAAAAATGCCAGGCCGTTCGGGGTTGATGATTATACCAGCCATTGCCTAGCGTTACCTCTACGGCATTTTCTCCCGGCCTGACGTCATCGGTGATGTCGTAAGTATTGTACATTATCCTTTTAGCGAAGTTTGTAAAAATGGGGTTCAAAAACTCCGTTGTATTAAGACTGTCGTTAACCGACAACATATGCAAACCTGCTGAGGCGATGTAGCACCTGACGGAACCGACTTCTTTCCTCACCTGAAAGTTCTTCTTAAAGCTCGAGGCAGGACGGTGTTCGCGGTCCAGGCCGTCAGAAATCCAACTGCCTTTCCAGTTTTGTAAACCCTTCATGCCTGTTTCGAAATAAGAAACGGCGGGCGCAAGAGACTGTCCATCGCAGCTTTCAATTTCAACAGCCCAGTAGTATTTAGTAAGGGGTTCAAGGGGAGGGCCGTCGTATTCGTAATGATAGCGGGAAGAGGTTATTGGGCCAGCTTTCCAGGTGCCGTTATAAAGAGCAGCAGAGTCTTTTGAGACGAAAATGGAGAAAGATTTTTGGCACGCACCGTTTTTCAATTTCCAGGTAAACCGGGGGTTATTTTCGTCGATTGCCAATGGCGTTTTGCTGTATTCGCATTTTAATTCGTCCACAAGAGGTGTCATAGCTGGTTCCGTTTCCGGCTGACCAACACAATCAGCCACCATCGGCAGCAAAAAAAAGACAAAAATGAAAATCCTCATCGCGTATAATGCCAGGTCGTGGAGAAGGTACTGAAGTTGGTGAAAAAGTTTGATATTTCTTCCTGGGCAAGTATAAAAATCCCGGACGTGGATGGCTAACTTGGTTTTTCAGCGCTCCCTCGCAGCAGATCTTATCGGAAGAATTCTTCAAAACAACCAAACAAAAAACCTTTTGACAATTTACACCCTGCAACTGCAAGGAGTCGTTGACATTTGTTATACTTTACAGAAGAAATAATAAAAAACATTTATTCGATCGCCGCTGCAGCCTCATTCTTGTGGCCGCAAATACCGACCCGCTGGCAATTGACTTGAAATTTTAGGAGATTTCACCAGAGTTTCATTGTCATTTCATCTCCAGGTATGGGAAAAAAGAAAAAGAAATACGGTGATTGGGGCAGGAAAAGCTTCTTTATTAACAAAGCATTCGATTTGCTGATAGTGGTTGTTGGCGTGACAATAGCTTTTCAGCTAGGCAGTTTAAAGGAAAGGCGGGATCAAAAAAGACTGCAACTTTTTTACATGGAAAGTTTGGTGAACGACCTCGATCAGGACCTTCTGCAATACGATGAAAACCTGAGGGAACTGCTTGCCGACCAGAAGGAGGTTTACTCCTGCGTGGCAAGAATAGAGGCAAAAGAAGATGTGAGAGACTCTTTAGGGTTGGTAGTATTTAATATCTTATCATACAAAACATTTGAAGGAAACCGGAATACCTATTCTACCATACTGAGTGGCAATGGACTAAGTATTATAGAGGACCCCATCATCCGCAATTCGATGCTGGAGTACTACAGGTTGTACGCTTCAATTGAACGATTTGAAAGCAACTACACCAACCACGTTTCCCGAATACATGATTATTTTAGTCTTTACATAGACTACAACAATGCCCAAAATATTCCCCGGACGGACATTCTTCAAAACATCAGAACCAAAAACCTGCTGACCATTTCCGCGGTCCAATTACAAAATGGAATCTGGCGGTATGAAGAATCCATTGAGAAAGCCAAAATGCTAAAGGACAGGATCCATTCATACCTCCGCGACTAAACTTGCGGTTAATTACTCAGGTGTGGGCGGTGGATACTAAAATGCAATCCACGGGAATTTCACACCGCCGTTTTTACCTCTTCTACTGTCTCTTTCGTCACTTTCAAGGTGTCGTGCAATATCATGTACAAACAGGGCACCAACACCAGGATGATGGCGGTAGCGAACACAATACCAAAGCCCAGCGAAATAGCCATAGGAATAAGCTGATAGGCCTGGCTGGACGTTTCAAGTATAATTGGGGTGAGCCCGCCGAAAGTGGTAAGCGTAGTGAGAATGATGGGCCTGAATCGCCTGACCCCGGCCTCACGAATTGCCTCGTAGGCAGCAAGCTCGCCCCGACGCTTATTGGCGTAGTCAATCATGATAAGCGAATCGTTGACCACTACGCCGGAAAGCGCTATTACCCCCATAAGGCTCACCAGCGAAAGGTCGTAGCCCAGCAGTATATGGCCAATTACTGCTCCGACGATCCCAAACGGTATCGACAACATTACTATCAGAGGCTGGACATAGCTGTTGAGCGCCACGGCGAGTAATGCAAAAATGAGCAGCATGGCGATTATAAACCCGGACCACAGTGCCTGTGTCGACTCCCGCATGTCGGCCTGGCTGCCCTCAAAGGTCCATGTAACACCCGGAAAATCGGCACGAAGCTGCGAAAGCACTTCTTCGTTCAGCGACTTCAGCACGCGGGTTTGAGCGCTGGCAGGCTCCACATCCATACTCACGTTCACTACCCGGCGGCCGTCGCGCCGATTAATGTTCGTAAATGTTTCGCCTTCCGACACCTTAACCACGTTCATCAGGGGCACAGCGGTTCCGTCCGGTGCCCTGATAATAAAATCTTCCAGGTTGTGCAGGTCTTTCCGTTCTTCCAGCGGCAGTTTCACCCGCACTTCAATTTCATTAATTCCGCGCAGCTGACGCATGGCCAGGGCGCCAAAAAAGGCATCACGTACTTGCTGGCCCACGTCTGCGGGCGTAAGGCCAAGGTTCCTTCCTTCGGGCAGCAGCTCAAAACCCAACTGCAGCTTGCCCATGTTGTAGTTGTCGTTTACGTCGCGCACTTCCCCGAAAACCTGCACCCGTTCTACAAACGCCTGGCTGGCCCTTTCCAGCACCTCAATTTCTGAGTGGCTGAGGTCCACACTAATATCGGGGCGGGCACCCCCGGGACCTCGTTCTGCTTCAAAACTAATCTGGTCTACACCCTCAATGTCCCCTATGTTTTCGCGCCAGAGGTCAATCATTTCTTTGGCGCTCATGTCTCTCTGGTCGGGCGGCTTCATTACTATTTCCACGTCTACAAAATCCTTGCCCCGCACATTGGTTTTTATACCCTCGGCCACTTCATAGAGGTTGTGTTCTTCAAACATTCTCTGGGTGGAAGCGGTAATTTCATTAGCCACTTTCGCCGCCTTTTCGGTAGTGGTGCCCACCGGCAATCGCACTGCTGCCTCTATCTCATCGGCTGCAACCTCCGGCATCAGCACCATGCCCATGTGGTCGCTCCACCCGTAACCTCCTATAAGCAGCAGTAATGCCACCGCCGTGCTGACGGTAACGTAGCGGTTGCGCAGGCAGAGATCGAGAAAAGGCTTGTAGAAGCGATTTACAAAGCGTGTAAAAGCATCGGCTATGGCAGTTTGGCCCCTTTCCAGCCGTTGGGTGAGCTTCCATTTTTTGTTTTGTGGCTTGTGTGCAACATGTGAAGGCAATATGTAAAGTGCTTCAAAGAGAGACACCGCAAGCACCACAATAACCACTACCGGCAGGGGCCACCAGTATTTGCCTGTTTCGCCGGGAATGAAAAGAAGAGGCACAAAGGCAAGTATGGTTGTGAGTATGCTAAAAACTACCGGCCTGGCTACATCGCGTGTGCCGCGTATGGCAGCCTCCATATAGCTGTACCCCTTTTGCCGGTATTCATATATATTTTCGCCCACCACAATGGCATCGTCAACCACTATCCCCAGCACAATCATAAATCCAAACATCGAGATCATGTTGATGCTGATATCCACCACTGGCAGAAATATCATTGCTCCTATGAAAGAGATCACCATTCCCATCATTACCCAGAAAGCGAGCCGGTACTCCAGGAACAACCCAAGAATAACCATTACGATTACTATGGCTTGCAGACCGTTGCCCGACAGCAACGTCAGTCGCTCACGGTAGTCTTCAGCCCGGTTGCTGTCTATGCGCACATTCACTCCCGGCGGCAACGTCTGTTCGTATTCAGCCAGAATAGTTTTCGCTATCTCTTCTATTTCCACGGGCGACTGGCTACCGATCCGGAATATTTCGAGGTCTACCGTTTTTTGCTGATTAAATTGCCCATGGAAGCCGGTCTCTTCGAAGCCGTCGGTAATTTCGGCGATGTCGGCCAGTTTTACCGTTGCTCCTGATTCGGAGGAAATGATGTCGATATTGCCAAACTCCTCTGCCCATAGCTTGCGTTCTTCCATCCGCAGCAAAATTTCTCCAGCCTGCGTTTCAATAGAACCTGCCGGCACATCTCTGCTCGACTGCCTGATCATAGCCGCAACCTCGCCTAGCGTAAGATTGTACTCCCTCAGCCGGTGTTCAGGTATTTCGACGTGTGTTACAAAGTCGGGCACATTGCCGATTTCCACCTGGGTGATCTGGTCGTTGCTCAGCAGTATATTGCGAAGGCGTTCGGCCAGAATGCGTAGGGTCCAAATATCAACATCACCATATAAGCCGATTTGCATTACGTCTCTCACCCTGTCCCTTAGCCTTACCTGAGGTTGTTCTATATCATCGGGAAAAGTCTGGATGCGACTCACGGCCTGGTCGATATCCTGGAGGGCTTTCATGCGATTGGTGCCCGGCACCAGCTCAATGGTAATGTTGCCCGACCCTTCGTTGGCCCGTGAAGTTATTTCGCGAATTCCCTGCACGCTGCTCACGGCCTCTTCTACTGGCAGCACAATGCCCTGCTCTACTTCGTCCGGCGATGCGCCCGGATAACTGACGCTCACTTCCACAAAGTCAAGGGCGAATTGCGGGAAAACCTCTTTCTGAACATTGAACATCGTCCAGATGCCCCCACCAATCAGCGTAATCATCAGCAAATTGGTAATGATGGGGCTGCGGGCCATGTATGCTATGGCGCCTTTATGGGTATCTTCTGCTGAATGCTGGTTTTTCATCAAACATTTTTTAGCTCCCGTCGTCTTCCTGATTGCCTGCAGTGGCGCTTTTACTTTCGGTGCGCAGGTCGGACCCCTCCACCACAGCTGAAAGGTCTGTGGCAACCACCATGTCATTTTCCGAAAGGCCCTCTCTCACATAGGCATAGTCCGGATCCTGGAATACAATATCGACTTCGCGAATGCGCAGCTTACCCTCTTCCATTGCCCACACCGTTCTGCCTTGCCTAAGATAGTCGCGGTTGATCCTGACTACCTCCCGAATTTCCTTCGCTTCAATATGTGTTTCCACAAAAGTGCCGATCATTAGCGGCGGCAGCGAGTCAGCATCCGTATTTCGCGCCAGCGGGTCGGCTACTGATACGAGCACTCTTGCCAGCCGTGTTTGTGCATCAAGCGCACCAACAAGCCGGAAGAGTGTGCCCTCCCTGTACTGCCCGGGCATCCAGTTGCTGCTGTAAATTTTCACTTTCGATGCACCTTCGGGGCCGTTGTCCGCAAACGTGAGCCAGTTCACTTTGCCGGTAGGTACGTTTGCAACTATCCAGTATTCATCCATGCCAACCAGCCGGCCCACTTCGGCTCCTGGTGCCAGTTGCGAGCCTACATTGGTATTTCTGCTGATTATGTGGGCGTCAAACGGTGCCCTTATGGTGGTGCGGTTCAGCTCAAGCTGCGCCTGCTTTACAGCGGCATCGGCAGCAGCCACAGCAGCTTTGGCAGCTTCAAGTTGCGGCTTTCGAAGCACTAGTTCCTGGTTTTCAGCCGACATCTCCTGCCCTATCAGTTCAAAATCCTTGCGAGCTACATCCTGGCGTCCCATTTCGATGCTAAGTTCCGACCTGGCCAATTCCAGCTCACTCCTTCGCAGCATCAAGGTGTTTTGGTAGTCGGCAGGGTTTATCTGCAAAAGTATCTCTCCCTTTTTCACAAACGACCCGGGAATGAAGTTGTCGGAAATGCTTACTACCTCTCCTCCTACCTGCGGGCTTAGTGTTATATCTTTAGCTGCCTGCACATTGCCCGTGGCTACCACGATAGGCATATAGTTGCCCCGGTTTACCTTGACCACGTCCACGAGCATGGCTGTTTTTTTCATCGCTCCTTCCCGCTGTGCTTCCGGCTCGGTCATAAACACAAAAAAAGTGACAACAGCGCTTGTTGAAATAATTAACAGGCTGATTATTAACGTCTTTCTTTTTGTCATATAGTTCACTTCTACATTAGTGTACAGCGTGCCGCGCCTCAACTGCCGCCCCAGCTAAGGTTGCCGGCCGTCAAACCCGCCACCTGTTTCAACCCCCCCGGCCAGTGCTCTGTACAACCCGATTCTTATTTCAAGCAAGCCCATACGGGCATCAACTACCGCCCGCTTCAGTTGCTGCTGCTGCGCAAGTGTAGACAATACATCCAGGTAAGCGATAGACCCATTCAAATACTCTATCCTCAGCTGGCCGAATGCGCGCTCTGCCAGCGCTAGCTGCTCTTCCATTACCACTATCTGCTCCCGAAGCTTTGTTTCCCTGATCAGCGCATTTTCTACCTCCTGGAAAGCAACCAACACGGTTTGTCCGTAGTTGTTGAGCTGCTGCTGTCGCACTGCCCTGGCTCCATCGGCTTCGGCATTTAGCCGGCCACCGTAAAACACAGGTGCCAGCAAGCTGCCGGCCAGGGAGCCTGCCTGCGAGGCAAGCAACCCCTCGAAGGAGTTGGAGCGAACCGCGGTGGCAATTGAAAAATTTAGTCGCGGATATTTGTTGCTGATAGCGGCAGCCAACTCTCTGTCCGATGCTTGCAGCCGGTAGAACGCACTCAGCACGTCGGGCCGGCGGTTGATCAGCTGCATGGGAATACCCGTGTCGGGCAGCGGTGGCAGGTCCGGCAGTTGGGCCGCCACCTCAATTGGCTGCGAAGGTGGTTTGCCCATCAACAGTGCCAGCTGGTTCTGAAGTACCGAGAGTTGCATTTCGAGTTCGATTTTTTGTTCACTCGTATTCTCTATTAATTGCTGCTGACGCAAAATATCAACACCTCTTACCTGTCCGCTTGCAAACCGCGCCCTTATCAGCGCCAGCACCTGCCTGTTGGTTTCCAGTTGCTCATCAACCAATTGCAGTTGGTAGCTAATGGCTTTGATGCGGTACCAGGTAAGCGCTACCTCTCCCGAAAGTGAGATTGCTGCCGTTTTGTAGTCGTAGTAAGTGGCCTTAAACCGGTATTCATCAGCGTGCACACTGTACCTGATTCTGCCCCACAGGTCTACTTCGTAGCTTGCCCTTAGCGAGAGCTGGGTATTTTCACCGCCGACAAAATCTGGCTCGGGCACACTGATTCCACTTTGCAGCTGAAGAAACACCTGAGGCCACCGTGCAGATGAGGTAACATCTATTATTGCGCCTGCCTCTTCAACCTCGTGCCAGGCGGCCCGGAGTGGCAAATTAGCCCGCAGTGCGGTGTCAATCAGCGCTTCGAGTGTGGCATCTTCAAAAGCGAGCCACCACTCTTCGGGCGCCTGCGTTTGCCCCGTTAGCGAGAAACTTTCCAGTGTATCGAAAGGAAGATCGATTTTGGCAATTTTGGGTGAACAGCTCAGGCACCATGCCAGTAAAAAGCTATAGAAAAAAGCCACCGCGGAAACCGGGCTGTGCCTATAGCTCTCCGGTATGTATATGCTTTTGTATTTCTTCAAAGTGGCTGTGTTTTTTGCCTGAAACCAGATGTGGCCATCGCTTAACGCCCACGGTGGCGTTCAAACTTCATCCTCCGGGGATAACAAAACCCCGGGTAACCCACCCTGCCAATCCTATTATATAACCCTGTATATGTGGTTTTAATATTCCGCAGGTGTAAAAAATGGCTGAAGGGAGATTTGAATCGGCGGAATGAGCCGTGCAGTGGTGTTCATCGCGAGAACTACTCCTCCCATTGCGCTGGCTTTTCTGCCGACGCATTCGGGTAATAGTCGTAGCATGGCAAGGTTGCGAATGTAATCGGCGTAAGGAGGTAGGGCACATCGGTGCGATGAATGTATTTTGATTGCTTCCGCAAGGAAGTAGCCCAAAAGAGCCCAACAACCGGATCCCCGGAATTGACTGCCCGTATATTACCCCGTATTTCCCCTGAAGGCGGCTGAAATAAGCTGGATGCCCCGTCTTTTTGGGTGCGTATCAATCTAAAATATTCGAAGGCCTTGCGGCTGAGGCTCATTTGTTCTACTTCCAGTAAATACTTTTCATAAAAGGTCACATTGTTAATAGGTACCTCTCCCACCTTTACATTATTGAATTTATTATCGCTAACGAGCTGATTATCTGAAAGCTGCGGTTTCTGTTCTAATTGGCGGACCCAACATGTGCAACAGGTACAATCGCCTATTTTTTCCAGCTTACCGCCGGGAACACCTTCTACCACAATATATCCACTGCAGGGAAAGGGGTTCTTGTAAGGCGTATAATTTATTATCTCCGTCATATGCAGTTCGGGTGAGGTTACGGCTTTATAGGTGCCGGTGAAACGCCAACGCACGTAATTTTCGTCCCCCTCCGCCGCCCTCGAGTCGACATAAATATTGAAAACATCGTTTGGCAATTCATAGTCGCCAACCTGCACTTTTCGAGGTTCAAACTCATACCTTATTTCAACTATCTCGCCACCGGGTGTCAGCATGTCGGGCTCAGACTCAAAAAGTTTCCCGTCGGGGGTTTCGATGGTAATGTGGTAAGCATGGCCAACCTGTCCCACAATGCCACCCGCGGTTTGGTAAACCCCGGGACTCGTTTCTGCGAAATCCTCACTTTCGCCATTGTCATCAAACAGCCTGATTTTCAGATTTTCAACGGGTGCAGCCTCCAACTGGTCAGCGTTCAGATCCATGCCTCTCGAAACCTTCACTATGTGGGGTCCGGGCGAGTCGGCGACCATTCCCTCGACTACCATTTGACGTTCTGCCGGAGGAACTGTAAACTCAATTTGTTCTACACAATGAGTTAAGAGTATAGTGAAAGCAACCAACAGAAGGCTTCTTTTTTTTACCATCTCAATGAATTGTTTGAGCCAACTATTCGGGTGAGGCTTTTGTCTCAATGTAATGCACAGCGGTAAACGGTTTGCCGTCGGATGTCAGTCCGTCTATCCGTATCTGTAGCTTTCCTGCATTGTCAGGACAATAGAACGCAAGGCTCGCCTTTCCGTTAGCATCCGTTTTCACAAAAGGGTTCCAATAAACCGTAGACCTGAAGTCCGGAATCTTTGGCTTGCGCTGCTTGCTATAATCACTTGGGGTAAAGGTAAGCGACTTACTAAGCCCGCTGATCAATCGTTGATGATTAACAGGCTCTCTCTGGTCACCCATGCGTGTGTCTACTATCACAATGCCATTTTTTCCCATAAAGCCAAAGAGCGCAAGTTTCCGTGGGTCCGACACAATTTTAATTGTCACCACATCAGAAGGATTGAGCGATAAAAAAAACGCCGTATTGCTGGTGGCAATGCCGTCAATTACGTAGAGCGGTTCTCCTGTTGCGTCAAGGTCTTGTAGAAATTTCACCCGCACCACGTTTCTGTCGTCTCGCTTGCGAATAAAAAGCGGGCCGATTACCTCTCTTATCAGATCCTCCATAGATGGAAAAGGCACGTAGTCGGCAATGTAAAAGGTGTTATCGGACTCTTTAATAATAGTTTCAATATCACGCACGGCAGGTTCTTCGCCCCGTGTTGTGGCCGATTCGTTGCCTGCAAAAAAACTATAGGAGCGATCAATAACCCTGGCTTTGGCAGCAAAAGTCCCGTATTTGTCGGGAGCTTGCGTGGTAGTTGCCTGCGGCGGATGGGGTAATGCAATGGAGTCGGTAAGCCATTCGATTTCAATGTCGTGGAGGAGTGCTCCGTCGGACTGCGCCATATAAAACAACTCGTCGTCCCCAAATATGTCAAGTATTTCCAGGCCAAACAGCCCGTCTCTCGTGGTGAAAGTTTGATACCGCCTTTTATCTTTTTGCAGATAAAACATGATCTGTGTGAAATCGGGAACAGGCTCAGAAGTAACACCATTAAAAGCTCTGCCCACCAGCTTGATCCTGTTGGTAAAGCCGAAAAGTGGCTTTCTTGTCTCATTTGAAAGAATGTTGCGCCACGGAACCTGATTTGCAACTGTTACCAGGTAGTTGTCCAAACTCTTAAACCAATCCTCTTCAGACCTGTCTATTGCCACTCTTCCGCTTACCGCCGCGAAGATATTCAGTTGATCCGGCAGCGTGTTTTCTTCCAACCCATCAAACAAATCAAGGCTTGCTACACTCACCGAGAACTCCCCCTCAACCGGTTGCCGATCCCGGTCAGTTAGGGCAACGCTAAGCTCCACTTTGTCCCGCGTCAGGTATCTTTCCCTGTCCGTGGCTATGCCTGCTTTCACTCCCTCGGCTCCCTGGCCGTCAAAGTACAGGTTCCGCTCGGCAAGTAGCTCACCGCGCTGATTAAGCACAGCCAGGTTAACAATTCCCTCGGGTAAATTGCTGCGTGGCACTTCAAGTTCAACAGCTGCTGAAGTTTTTTGTTGAATGGTGGTGTGGTGACAAATTTTACCCCGTGCCGTTACTATCACTGTGTGCTCCTGCCGCAGGAGTGGGGAATCGGGTGGTGCAGCCAGCAGCACGATTATTGGTTTATTTACTCCGTGCGACACCTGCACGCTGATGCCGTCGTCTTCAACAGCCGGCATTGGTGTGGGTGCCGAAGCGTTATTTACTTTTAGATAATAGGTCTCATTTTGCTCCGGAGTAATGATAAGGGAAGCATAACCATTTTTATCCGATACTACCCTGTCGATTACCTTCTTCCGCCCGTCTGTCAATTCTACCGAAGCCCCTCCTGCACCAGCGTCTATCACCACCCTGTTGGCCACGTTTCTTATCAAATGCCCCCCTTCCGGAAAAACCTCAAGCGGCTTTGCCTCACGTGCCAGGGCATTGGATCCGGCAATCTCAATTTCTTTTTGAAACAGAAGCGGCGGGTCGAAGTTTTGCATCCAGCTACTATGAGCCGTTACCATATACAAGCCGGGGGGCGTTTCCTCAGGAATTACCAGCTGATTGTGGCCAACACCATTGAACACATTAAACATAAAATGTACCACGGCTTCACCCTGCGCATTTACGAGGTTGAGGGTTATCAATTGCTTGCCAGCAACGCCGAGTAAATCTTCAGCAAGAAAATAAGCTTTGAACCAGGCAGTATCGCCCGGAGCAAACTTAGGCTGGTTAAATACCAGGTGAAGCCGTGTTCTGGGCAGTGCCGCCTGATAGCTTTCAAATTTTTCGCGAAAGTTTTCGATTTTCAACTGAGCGCTGCTCTCAAAAACAACGCCTGCTACCAAAATACCGGTAAACCACCACTTTATTCTTCCCATTGCTGCGGCTTTTCGTTAGATGAATTTGGGTAATAGTCGTAGCAGGGTTCTGTTACATAGGTAATAGGTGTGACCAGGTATGGAATGTCGCTTTTTTGGATAAAGGCTGTCTTTTTCTTTAAAGAGGCGGCCCAAAAAAGGCCCACCACTTTGGTATCAGAGTTCACAGCTTTTACATTGCCACGTATTTCGCCCGATGGCGGCTGAAACAAACTGGAAGCACCGTCCTTTTGTGTGCGAATCAGCTTAAAGTATTCAAAGGCCTTTCTGGATATGCTCATTTGTTCCACCTCCACCATGTATTTGTCGTAAAAAGTAACATTACTGATGGGCACCTCACCTACTTTTATGTTGTTAAACTGGTTATCGCTCACTAACTGATTGTCGGATAGCTGTGGTTTCGACTCGTAATGCCGTGCCCAACAGGTACAGCAAGTGCAGTCATCCACCTTTTCTAAGGTACCACCCCCACCAAAACCAGACTCTGTGACTATATATCCGCTACACGGCCAGGGGTCTTTGTATGGTAAATATGGGTACCCAGATACAAGAGTCATGTTAAGCTCCGGGTACGTGAGCACTTTATAGGTTCCGGTAAATCGCCATCGCACATAGTTCTCCTCTCCACCTGCAGCCCGCGAGTCCACGTAAACATTAAATACATCATCGGGCAGCTCATAATCGCCCACCTGCACCTTTCTGGACTCGTACTCAAACTTTATATCTCCGATCTCCCCGCCAGGGTTTAATACATCCGGCTCCGATTCAAAAATTCGTCCATCGTCAGTTTTAAGAGTAATATGGTATGAACGCCCCACTTCGCCCCGGATCGCCCCCCCGGAGGTATATACTCCCGGACTGGTTTCCGTGAAGTCCTCCACGTTTCCCGCATCATCATAGAGTCTGATCTCGGCATTCAACACTGGCATGGGGTTCAGCGAGTCGGCACCAAGGTCCATTGCCTGCGATACCCTAACGGTATAGGGGCCGGGGTTATCTGAAATCATTCCCTCCACTACAATTTGCGCCGCAGCGGGTGGAACATCGAACTCTATTGGTTCCACACACCCAATCAGCACGGCCAGTAGCCACAAACCTATTTTCACAAAAAATTCTTTCAAATGCCCCATCAAAACTCAAGGTTAAAGCTTACAGACGGAAAAACAGTACCAATAATGGATAGTTGATACGGCTTAGGAATTCCTTCCTCAGAAGTTTTAAAGAAGATCGTATACGGGTTTTTGCGTGCATACACATTATAAACAGAAAACACCCAGGTGCCTTCAGCCCATTTTTTCCGCTTGTGGTTTCCCTCAATTACCAGGGCGAGGTCTAACCGGTGGTAGTCGGGAATACGATACTGGTTTCTCGCAGAAAAATAAGCCACAGGGGTATTTTCCGACATAAATACTGACAACGGTATAGTAACAGGCCTACCGGTGTGGTAGGTAAAATTGCCGGTAAAATAATGCCTGCGTGAGAGGTTGTATTTCCACGACAGGTTGGCGATATGGGGCTGATCGAAGTTGGCTGGATATCGGCCACCTCCATTGATCGACTCCGTTGCACCCGGACCGTCGATAACCCGGAAGGCCCGGGACCAGGTATAGTTTATTGAGCCCGTTAGCTCGCCTTTCCTCTTCGACAGCGAGGTTTCTATTCCGTAGGAATATCCCCTGCCCTGCAGCAGTTCCGTTTCGAGGTGTGGGTTTAAAATCAGTTGAGCACCATCTTTAAAATCAAGTATGTTGTTCATTAGCTTATAATATGCCTCGGCAGACGCCCCATACATTTTGTCCTGAAAATCTTTGAAATAACCGAAAGAGAGCTGGTCGCCACGCTGAGGCCGAAAATAGTAGCCGCTCGGCTGCCAGATATCTACCGGCGTAACAGCCGCGGTGTTAGTTACCAGGTGAAGAAACTGATACATCCTGTTGTAGCCAAATTTAACCGATGCCGTGGGGTTGATCATCCATCGTACCGACACGCGGGGCTCAACGCCCACATATGCTTTTGTTGGCTGCAATACACCATACTGAAGGGTATCCGTTATGCTGGTTATCTCCCTGGGTGCACCGTCTCTGTACAAATACACAGAGGCTGGCCCGAAAGAAACGAACAACGGTAGCCGTAAACCGCTCTCAATAAACAGTCGCTCATTTACCGGCCACTCGTCCGTAATATAAAAGGCGTTTTCAACCGAAAACTGCTTGTCGAGCGAAAAATTTCGTGCATTGGAGGCTGAGGATGTTGGTTTGAGGCTGCCCGGTGAAAAGCCGTAGTTTACCAGCTGCCATCCGAAGCTTAGTTGATGGTCTCCCTGCTGGTAGTTGAATCCTCCCTTCAGCATTGTTGATGTGATACGATAGGAAAGTTCGGATGCCGTTAGGTAATCGTTGTTGAGCACCCGGTAGCCATATGAGCTGGTACCGGCAACAAATTCCGAACTTAACTTCTTCGAAAATTGGTGGTTCAAGCTGGCCGAGAATTGAATATTGCTCCATTGAAAAGTGCTGTCACCCGTCAGGCTGAATCCATCGCGGCTGGTGTAGCCTGTTAAAGATAATTTCGTTTGATCGCTAAACAAGTGGGCGAGCTTTAAGCTGCCGTCGTAGAAAGAAACGTCGCTATTTCTGAGGTCCGCATAGTCCGTACGGATAGAATTGACCAGCCAGTCGGAATATGTCGACCGGACCGATGCGACAATGGACGTCTTGTCCTTCGTAAGTGGCCCCTCAACCATTACATTGCTGGTAATTAAGCCCAATCCGGCCTTTCCCGACCAGTTTTGATAATTCCCGTCCTTCGATTTAATGTCCAGCACCGACGATACCCGGCCACCAAACTCAGCGGGAATCCCTCCGTTGTAAAATGATACATCGCGGATGGCATCCGGATTAAACGCTGAAAAGAAGCCAAATACATGCGAAGAGTTGAAGATAGGAAGACCGTCGTACAGGATTAAGTTTTGGTCAACACTACCTCCCCGCACGTTAAATCCCGACGCCGCTTCACCCACCGTAGTGACGCCGGGCAAAATCTGAATCTGCTTGATCAAATCCGGCTCACCCATAAATGCCGGAGCTTTTTTAAGATCAGGCATCACAAGCTGCGTTTGTCCTAACCTCCTGGTTGTAAGATCGGTGAGGGCGTTGTCCTGAATAATGACCTCTTCGAGAAGCACAGACTTTTTATCCATGCTAACTTCCACTACCCCGTCGTCGTAAACGGCCAGGTCTATCAGCTGATTTTCATAATCTACGAAACTAAAATTGAGGACATACACACCAGGGGGAAGCTGCAGCGAGAAATTGCCAAACTGATCGGTTGAGGTGGAATACCGCGTTTCCATGGCGTGTACGGTTACAAAGGCCATAGGCTCGCCTGTTTTTGTGTCCACAACCCGGCCGGAAACAATCGCAGGTTGCGACTTTCTGATTCTTCCGGGCTCTCCGAATATATATTGCTCCACCTTCTTTTCGTCGTCGATCGCCGACTGCAGAATTTTTTTCCGGCGCAACGCCTGAGTTGGATCTTTAACAACTACCAGCGTGCGGGTGTCCATCAGGATGAAACTCATTTGCGTGCCTTCAAAAAACTGATCAAGCACTTCTTCAAGTGTGCGTCCCGAATGACGCTCATCCAGCACGAGATCGTCCAACCAATCGTCGAGAAAGAAAAATCTCGCATTACCGGCCTGTTCGATTGCTTTTAGCACGCTTGTAAGTTGCTTGCCCTCTTCCGTACTGTCAATTTTGTAATTCAAAATAGCTTGTGCCTTCGCCTGAAAAGAACAAACAACAAAAAAAAACAACAAAAATACTCTCACAATGGGTAGATGGGTATGGTCTAAAGTAATGCAAAATTCAGGTTGGCTACGCCCGCCAACGCAATTCCTAAAACTAAATAATTTGGTAGCGCTGACCAAGGCCGTCTACGGAAACAAATGGAGAATTACCAAGGCTGCAAGCGAAGTCTCTCTTGGCGAAGAATGCGATTCCCATCGATAAAACCAGCCGAAAAATTCTCTTCATTTAATAACCACGGTAGAACCTTTATGAAAAGACATTTCCACTCAACCTATTGACTATTAATTCATTTACTTACTTATTACCATTGCGCTGCCTGGTCCGCCAGCCACCAGAAATACCCTCTTTTCTTCGCGTTGAAATAAACTTCATTCATCATCTGCAGCACACCGATGACTGTCTATGCCTGAACTGACCAGACTCACAACTCCAGATGACGACGATCATAAAACCATGGGATTCAAATATTTATATTTCATAGCACAGCATCAGCCACTGTCTGGTTTATTATGATCGATTACAATTATTCCGCTGCCTATCTAAGGTCTGTCCTTGAAGCTTTTAAGGACCTGGTGTTCGTTTTCAGTGCCGATGGGGTTATACTTGACTACCTTCAGGACGAAAAAACCGATTTGCTGTATGTGCCCAAAGAGCAGTTTATTGGCAGGCACCACAGTGAAGTGCTGCCGGCAGCCGTGGGCGCGAAAATTGACGAGGCGATAAGTGATATAAAAAACGGCACGCCCGCGGTTTCTTTTGAGTACGAGCTATTGGCCGGTGGCAGGATGTCCTGGTTCGCCGCCGTTTTTTCCGAAATCAGAGATCCTGCGGTTTCCACACCAAAATACCTGTGCGTTGTTAGAGAGGTAACTGCGAAGAAAGAAAGGGAACTCTTGCTCACCGGTATTCTGGATAATGCCTTCAATGCATTTATTGTTTTACGTCCCCTCAAAGATGCCCATGGCAAAGTGGTTGACTTCGAGTGGGTTATTTCTAATCCGCGGGTTGTTAAGCTCACAGGCAGGCGTTTGCCGGAGTTGCAGGGAAAACGGATCTCTGAATTGCCCGAGCAGCCCTGGGTTTTGTTTAGAAAATATGCCCGTGTTATCGAAACCGGGAAAACGCTGGATGTTGAGCATTGCTTCGAAAGCGAAAAAAAGAAAAAGTGGGCGCTCACCCACGCAAGCAAACTTGGAGAGAACCTGCTCATCACCGTTATGGACATAACACGGCGGAAAAATGCTGAGCTGGGCCTGCAAACTGCTATAACGGAGCTAAAATTGAACAGGCAGCAGATGGACCTGTTTTTCACCCAGGCCGTAAGCGGGTTTTTCTTTATGATGCTCGACCAACCAATCACCTGGAACGATTCCGTTGACAAAACTGCTGCTCTCGACTATGCCTTTTCACACCTTAGCTTCACAAGGGTAAACGATGCACTGCTGAAACAATATGGTGCCACACGTAAAGAGTTTATGAAACTGAAGCCGTCACATTTCTTCAAAGATGCTGCTGAGGGTAAAGCCACGCTGAGACAGCTGTTCGACAATAAACGCATTCACGTGAACCGATTGAGCAAGCGAATGGACGGCGCTGAAATTTGGCTGGAAGGAGACTACATTTGCTTCACCGGCGAAAAGGATCAAATCCCCGGTTACTTCGGGATCCAACGGGACGTTACGGCCAGACGGAATGCACTGGCCTTATTGCAGCAAAGCGAAGAACGCTACCGCCTGCTGGCCAATAATATGCTGGACATGGTGGCGCTGCACGACCCTGATGGAGTTTACCGCTACATAAGCCCCTCTGTAACAAAGATTTTAGGATACACAACCGCCGAACTACTGAACACCACCCCTTACCTTCTTTTTCACCCGGATGACATACAGTCTATACGGGAACAGTCTCACACCAAAGCCAGGGAGGGCAATGAAATTGCTAATGTGGAGTACAGAATCCGCAAAAAAGACGGCACTTACATATGGTTTTCCACCAACACCAAGCCGATAACTGATGCCAGCGGAAAGGTGGTAATGCTACAAACGGTTTCCCGCGAGGTGACTGAAAGAATAGAAATGCTGCACGCACTGGAAGAGCTGAACCATCAGAAGAACAAACTGTTTTCCATTATTGCGCACGATATGCGAGCCCCACTGGCCAACTGCATGAGCCTGCTGAATCGGACCCAAAAAGAAATGCCGAAGGAAGAACTTGAAAAATACCTGCAGCTTGCACGAAAGAGCTCCTTCAATTTGTATGAGTTGATGGACGACTTGCTGCTATGGGCGGGAAGCCAGCTCGATAAGGTTTCGTTTGATCCGATTCTGTTGAATGTAAACGCAGAAATTGAATCGGTAGCCAGGCGTTTCCCGGAGGTGGCACAGTCGAAAGACATTGCTATAAGCTTTGTGTTTGAAGACGATCCCATGACTATTTTCGCCGACAGGGAGATGGTAAGGACCATCATCCGGAATTTACTTTCAAATGCTATCAAATTCACCCATCCGGGCGGCCGGATTACCATTGAAACCAGGAAGAACAACGGAATGGTTGAGATATCGGTGCAGGACAATGGCATTGGAATAAAAAGGGAAAACCTGGAGAAGCTGTTTAGTAAGACGTCGAATTTTACCACGTACGGAACAAGCGGTGAGAAAGGCACCGGGCTTGGGCTTGACCTGTGCAAAGATTTTGTGGATAAACACGCCGGAAAAATATGGGCAGAAAGCGAAGAGGGTAAAGGAAGTAAATTTACAGTTGCATTTACAGAATTCTAAACGAGCGAAATGATGGCCGCCTGTGCCGCCTCTGTATCATGATTCTTAAGAAGGTCATATCTGGACAGAAAATGTCAATATCACGAGCCTAGTTCACCTTTCTTACAGCCTCGCCCAAATTACTCTCGCCTGCGCAGTGAGTATTCTATCCCCGACTTAGCATTGCTCAGCCTGAGTTCATTGCCGTAGAACCACGCACTCCATTCTTTCTGATTGTCGGCGAAAACGATCTTCTTGTGGCGTGTATCGATAACGGCCGTTCCCTGGTCTTGAAGTAGGCCGGCGCTCGTTATCGAATAATTTCCCTCATCGTCGATCTGAAACCACGTATCAGTCAGTCGCTCCACAACATCATTGCTGCTTCTTACTTTGTATAGCTGCCATTTGCCCGTTACCCGGTCGGCAAACTCCTCGAAAGTCGGCACCCGATCTATTTTTCTGAATCTCAGCCGCGCATACCTGCTATGTTCATCTCTCCCTTTCAGATCAAGATGCTCCTTAAAGCGGTACATAGACCATGAATTGTTGAACCAGCTGAGGTCGGTACTGAATAACCTCAGCCGGTCTTGCTCGAGCCGGTAAACACCTGCCAAATCGCCACCTACTCTGGAGACGGCGAAAATCCTATTGGGTTTTACTTCGAAAAAGGTGCGGCTAACCGGCTGCCTCATCGCGTCAATTTCTACTTCTTCCAGCTGCCAAAGCCCAACAATGTCTTCTTCGGTGTAGGATTTGCACCCGGCCAAAAGGCCGGCCAATATAGTTACCGCAAGTTTTTTAGCATTTTTTTGAAGAAGTTGCCAATTCTCTGTGCAGCCGTCGGCATTGCTCCACCCAATGCCGCTAGTATCGTGATGGCCGCCATCCATTAAGGTACGCCGGTTTCTTCCAAAAGGAAACTGCCTGCGTTAAAAAAATGCCTGGGTGGGTAGAGAGGTGCCGGTCGGATTGATACAACAGGCACACCTCGGTGGCACTATGGCACCGCCTTACTCCTCTTTCAGCGTTTTAACAGGGTTAACAGTGGCGGCCTGGAAGGATTTAAAGCTGACGGTGAGCGCCCCGACTGCAAACGCCAGTCCTCCGGCCAGCACAAAGGTGAAAACACTAAGCTCTGTGCGAAACGCGAAATCATTCAGCCAGTCTTTCATAAAGTAATAGGCTATTGGAGACGCCAACACAAATGCCAGCAGCATAAGCCTGGTATAGGCGCCCGACAGCAGCAGCACCAAATGGACCACGCTGGCACCATGCACTTTTCTGACCCCAACCTCTTTGGATCGCTGATCTGCGGCGAAAGAAGAAAGGCCGAGTAAGCCCAGGCAGGAAATAAATACCGATACTATAGCAAATATATTTACCAGCGTGCTGAGCGCCATTTCGCTACGGTACTTTTGCTCGTAGTGGTCATCCAGAAATTCGTATTGAAAAGGAAAGGCGGGGTTTAAAGTGGTAGTCACCCTCTCTATTCCGGCGAGGGCTTCCTGCACATTGTTCTGAGTGCGAATAAAAGCCACCGATGTACTTTTTGGGTCGTAGCGAATAATGAGGGGGCTAATAGGGTCGTACATACTGCTCATATGGAAATTTTTGACCACACCTACCACTCTGCCTTCTCTTCCCCATACTGACAGGCTCTTTCCAATCGGGTCCTCAAAGCCCATGATGCCGGCCGTTACCTCGTTGATGATGTAGTTAGACGAATCGGTAGCGAATTCGCGGGAAAAAGCCCGGCCCTGTTTTACTTCAATAGCCATCGTTTCAAAAAAATCGTCGTCAACCATCAGCACGTTAATCTCTACTTCCTCATTTGGGTTTTTACCCTCCCACGTGGCACTTCCGGTAGATCTCCCGTATGAAATCGGATTGCCGCTGGTAACCGTTACGTTTTTCACCCCCGGCTGCTTTAGCAGCTCTGTTTTGTAAACATCCGAACGCTGTGGCAAGTCCCCTTCCAGGTAAAGATAAACCAGGTTTTCTTTATCAAGCCCCAGGTTCTTGTTGAGAATGTAGTCCATTTGCTTGCTCACCACCATGCTGCCGATAATCAGCAAGATTGAGAGGGTAAACTGGAAAACAACCAGCGCATTTCTGAAGTAGCCCCCAGCTTTTGTTTTTTTTGCTATCCCTTTAAGCGCATGGGTAATGGTAAATGATGGTAACAATACCGCCGGATTGCTTCCTGACAACAGGCCCGTCACGATAGTAAGGCTACCCAAGCCCAGCCACAGCCGTGGGTCGGCAAAGTCGAGTGCCAGCGATTTGCCGGTTAAGGAGTTAAAAGCGGGCAATACAAGGAATACCACAACTACCGACAACAGAACCGCCACGCCTGTAAGCAGAAAGGATTCGACCATGAATTGCTGGCCGAGCAAAGCTTTTTGCGCACCAAGTACCTTTCGTATCCCAATTTCTTTTGTCCGGCGGCTCGCCCTTGCCGTAGCCAGGTTCATAAAATTGATACAGGAGATAACGAGGATAAACACCGCGACGACAACAAGTACCCGAACATACTGAATACGGCCGCCGGCGGGGACGCCATTCTTAAAATTGGAGTGAAGGTAGGTATCGGCAAACTTTTGCAGATATATCCGTTCGTCGGCTTCATTGTTGGTGTTTTTGTTCACTTCATGCAGTACCCTGCCTCTTACAGCTTCGATATCGGCACCGTTTTTCAGGGCGAAAAACATTCCGAATCCACCGTTATACCAGCTTTTTACCCAGCTGTTTCGTTGTATGTACTCCTGCGCGGGAAGAATCCAGTCGAAATCGACCGATGAATTTTTGCCTGGATCTGCAAAGACGGCCGATACCACAAACTCCTGACGCTCATCAACTTTCAGGCCTTTTCCTAAAGCCTGAGTTTTCCAGTGCTCGCCAAAATAACGTACAGCAAGGTCTTCGGAAATGGCGATGGAGTAGAGGTCGCTCAGGGCGGTTTCAGCATTGCCGGCCACCAACGGAAAGCTAAATATCCGGAAGAGTTCGGGTGAAGCATACCGGCCTTTTTCGTACGAAACCTTATCGGCGAACCGAAACAGCAGCTCCATTTCCCAGCTTACCAGCGCCACACTTTCAATCTCCGGGTAGTCGTTTTTCAGCACCTCCTCCAATGGCTGGGGAACACTGCCCGTTGTAATCACCTCCCCGTTTGCCTGGTACATGTTTCGCCATACCTGGTAAATTTGGTCGGCATTGGCATGGAAGCGGTCTTTTTCCAGCTCGTCTTGCACCCATAGCAAAATGAGCATGCTGGAGGCAAGACCTACCAGCAGCCCGAGCAGGTTAATGAGCGTGTAGCCTTTGTACCTGAAGGCATGCCGCACAGCGGTTTTAACGTGATTGGTAATCATAAAGTAGTTATTTTGAGTTTTGAAAAATTCCATGCTTCGAACCACTCCGGGGCGGAACAGCATCACAACATCCCATGCAAACAACCACCTCGCTTTTGCAGGATTGACAGCCAAGCGATCGCAATACAATTCACTGAGGTCGCCCTCCACGTCTTCCAGCAGCTCAGGATCGCAAAACCAGCGGAGAAACCTGAGCGGCAGTTTCGGTGGCGATATGTGCTGTTGCTCCTTCATGAAAATTTGAAATCGAAAGCCACCTTTGGTATTGCCTCCCACAGCTGTTTTCTTGCCTCCATGGATTCATCCAATGCTTTTTTTCCGAAGGGAGTTACCTTAAAATACCTTTTTCTCTTGCCGCCTCTTACGGCAGTCGCTTCTCCAAATTCCGATTTGAGAAACCCTTTCTTTTCGAGGCGTTTGAGCGCAATACGCATGGCACCCACGCTTACCGAGCGCTTGAGCCGATGCTCTATGTCGTCTTTAATAGTTACCCCGTAGGCGTTGCCATAAAGCACCGCCACGGTCAGCATTACTATCTCTTCAAACTCCCCTATTGAATATTTGCCCATGCATTTTTATTTTAATATCAAATGTAATTTAAATATTTAAATACTAAATGCAATCTTAATGAAGGGATAACTTCGGCCAAACACAAAGGTTACAGGTGAACCACAAAAATTATTTGACGCCGCCGAGCCAGCTTCCACGGTCGGCGACTCCCTTAAATTTACTGGCACCAACACACCAGTGGAGCCGTTGCATCTGGAAAAATCAATTAAAACCCGGATGCTTAAGTAAACCCTGGCAGTAGAGGCACGTGAGCCACAAGTCTCGGGTCAGTGTGATCATTTTATGCCTCTATGGTTACTAGCAAGCTATTCCTGCCGCAACGAGGCAACCGGATTGGCCCGGGAGCCCTTGAGCGAATGATACAAAATAGCCAGAAAAGCCAGGATTGTCGCTCCCAAACCGGTTAGCAGGAAAATCCACGGCGATATACTGATCTTGTAGGCAAAGTTTTCAAGCCAGTTTTTCATCAGGTACCATGCAATCGGCCACCCAATAAGGTTGGCAATCGCCACGAGCTTCAGAAAATCGGCAGACAACAACCCCACCAGCTGTGCTACTGAAGCCCCCATTACCTTGCGGATGCCGATCTCTTTGGTGCGCCGCCTCATCATAAACGCCGTGAGCCCAAACAGGCCGAGCCCACCCATTAATATCGAAAGCATGGAAAAAGTGGCGAAGATGTTCATAAACCTTTCCTCTGCCTGATATTGCTGTTCAAGGGCATCGTCCATAAACTCAAACTGAAATGGTCTTTCCGGCGCTGTCTGCGCCCACAGGCCTTCCATAAATCCCAAAGTTTCCCTCATGTTATCGCCCTGTATCCGCACCTCCATCCACCCCAGCCCCATGGTAATCTCCGATGCCAGCGAAAAAACCATCGGCTGCACCTCGGTATGCAGGCTGGCGAAATGGAAGTCCTTCACCACACCGATAATACGGGCATCTTTTCTTGACCATACCGAACCCGTAAAAGCCAAACCCGACACCGGCGTACCCACCGGGCTTTTAAGATCGAAAAACTTTGCCGCGGCCTCGTTAATCACGTAGGCTTCTTTGTAGTCGGTCTGAAACTCCCTGGAGAAAGACCGCCCTTCTATGATTTTAGCTCCCAGCGTTTCGAAGAAATCGTGGGACACTACAATAGTCGGACAAAAAACATCTTCCGTGGCCCCATTTACCCGGTAGCCACGCCAGGCGCCAATCCGGTTGGTTATTTTGCTACTCGAAGCCGTAACATTCAGCACCGACGGACTGCTGAGCAGTTCATCGCGAAGCAACTCATACTTATCGGCAATTTCAGCTGTTTGAAATGGGATAAGCACCACATGTGAAGTGTTTATACCGAGGTCTTTACTCCTTATAAAATCGATTTGATCCATCGCAACACCGGTCGACACAATCAGTGTAATGGCGATGGCAAACTGGAAAACAATCAGCGCATTTCTGAGGGTGGATTTGCTCACTGAGGCCGCACCCTTTAGTTCAAGTTTGCCGGAAAGCATACTCCGCGTGCCCATTCTCAGCAGAAGAAGCGCAGGAAAGCTGCCGGCCACCAGCCCCACAAATACAATCACCGCGAGCAAGCCCACGCCAATCACCCGGTCGCCAAAGGGATGAAACTCAATGTTCTTGCCGCTGAGCTCGTTGAAAACAGGCATAGCAAGCCATGCCAGGAAAACAGCCAGTGTGGCACTTGCCACAATAACCAGGAGCGACTCCGTTTGAAACTGTGCAACCTGCATGCGCCCGGTTGCGCCTAATACCCGCTTCACTCCTGCCTCTTTGCTCCGCTGTAAGGCCCCGGCCATTGAGAGATTAATATAGTTGATGCATGCAAGTGCCAGAATTACGATGGCCGTAATAGCAAAAATCCAAACGGTGGTCATGCTGCCATTAGGTTGTGCCTCGTCCTGCAGGCTCGATTTGAGATGAATGGAGACCACTGGCTGCTGAAAGTATTGAGGGGCCGATTCCGCCGGCCAGATAGCCGCTACCGACCTCTTAATTAGCGTATCCAGCTCAGCCGGGTTAAAGTTGGACCCAGCTTTAAAATAGGTGTAATGGCTGGTGCCGCTGAAGTTATTGTGAATCCAGTCGGGATACCAGTGGCTAACGCCCGCCATCGGGAAAAAAAGACTACCCCGAAAATGTGTATTCGCCGGCATCTCCTTAATGATACCGGAAACAATAAAGGTTTTGTCGCGAATACGCAGCGATTTCCCCATCGGATCGTCATTTCCAAAATATTTTCGGGCGGTGGGTTCGTCGAGCACTACATTGCCTGGGTCGCTGAGGGCAGTAGCCGCGTCGCCGCTGGCAAACGGAAGTGAAAACACATCGAAAAAAGTGGAATCAGCGAAAACTACGTTCGGTTCGTTGTAGTGCCGGTCTCCATCTATGGTTACCAGCTCCTGGTGGATGTCCATGCGCGTCATGTTTTCCACGCCGGCAGTACCTTCCTTCAGGTTGCTTTCAAGGAGCGGTGCAAGCATAAAGGTAGAAACGGCAGAGCTCACCCTGCTGTCGCCTCCCTGCAGATAGTGCCCTGAAATGCGGTAGAGCCTGTCAGCATCGGCAAAATGCTTGTCAAAGCTCAGCTCGTCTCTTACAAATAGAGTAATGAGTATACAGGCCGCCAGGCTAACCGATAAACCGAGCAGGTTAATGGCTGTGTAGAGCTTGTTCTTTGCCAGGTTCCTTCTGGCAATTTTGAGATTGGTCCTTAACATAATTACGCGAGTTTTTGACTGTTTCTTTTCTTTTACGATAAACCAAAAGGGTATAGCGCTGATGACGTCCCGCAGAAACCACCGGTTGGCACTCGACCGACCAATTTCCCCGGCTCTCCACTCATACAGCTCCAGAAAATCGCCCTTCAGGTCGGGCCGGCTGGGCGGACAAAACCTATCAAGCAACCAGTGCAATATTTTAGGTGGGGAGCTCATTTAATGGTAGGAAAAAGCTGAAAAACACCTTCCGGTATATCCTTCCACAGCTTCTGCCGGTCTTCCATGGTTTCCTTGAGAATGCGCTGACCGCTCGCCGTTACCTTAAAAAACCGCTTCGGCTTCCCCCCTCTTACCTTGGTAGCCTCTCCCAGTTGCGACACCAAATAGCCCTTTTCCTCCAACCGGTAAAGCCCCGTGTGCAGCGCTCCCATGCTCACCGGCCGGTCGAGGCGCTTCTCGATTTCAGTCTTAATGGCCAGGCCATAAGCATTTTCCCCCAGCACCCCAATCGTCAGCATCACTATCTCTTCAAACTCCCCGAGGTTATTCCTTGCATTCATTATTTTCTATTTGCAGGTAATTTATTAATTTTTATTTTACCTGCAAATAGAAA
>CBFGTI010000024.1:0-51541 GCA_965651695.1 uncultured Imperialibacter sp.
AGGCAGAGACAAAGCCGGTGTGGTTGGGGAGATAGCCCAGTGCGTTGGCGGGTCTCACAACACTTCATCCAAAAACTTCTCAGTTTCCTTTTGCAGCAGGTCCACCTCCCTGCAGAGTTGGGGATTCGCAATAGCATGATTTCCGGCGTTGGCGAGTGCCAGCTTTTGTTTGCGGGGCGAACTCAGTTGCTCAAACATCTGAAGCATGGCGGGCACGGCAGCAATGGTGTCCTTCTCCAACTCATTTTTGTACCAATAGCCCATAAAAACAGGGCACTTTACTTTTTTGAAAGTGTCTTCTTTCATGGTGTGAGTGAGAAAGCTTTGGAACTCAGCGATAAACCTGAGGTTGCAGCGGGTAGTGTGGAGCTTGTCATAGCCTTCGTATGGCGAAACGATATCGTAAGCCTCAGCACCAGATACCAGTTTGATGAAATCGAGCCCCCAGGGCTTTATAAAAATTTCAGTGCGCTCGTCGTAGGTTTTGATGCAGGGTGAGAACAAAACTGCCGCTTTAATTTCAGGGTGGCGTGATGCCAGCCAGGTGGAAAGCGCTCCACCAAACGAGGTTCCCATCACCACCACCTCATCGCCAAGTTTTTTTGCAATAGCAAGGGCATGTTCTGCTGAGTAAGCAAAATCATCGGCTGTCTGGCTGCCAAGGGTTGCATCGCCAAGCTCCAGCCCGTGGCCCGCCAGCCGGGCCAGGAAAATGTTGGCACCGTATCGGCGTGCGATATTGCGGTGGAGTGGGTCGGCTTCGGCGTGCGACGAAGTGCCGCCGTGGAGGTACAGAAAAGCGTACCTCGTTTTCGATTTGTTGAGCGAGTCGGCCCACACGATTCGGGCCTCGCAGCCGGGTTTCATTCCCGGTATGCTTTTTTCAGCGCTGCTGAGTTCGCTTTCGAGTTGATGAAGATTTGATGGCAGGCTGAACCCGGCACTTGCCAGTAGTGGTGTGGCTGGTTTTGGGCCCAAGTTGTAAGCTGCCGTTGCCGCTACGGCGGCGGCAAACAAAATAACAGTCAATTTTTTCATTTGTCCGGTATTCAAAGGTGTTTGATTAGTTACAAATGAGACCTTCAAAACGGGACAGCTAAGCCACAATTTTTTTATGGCAAGTCAAATTTTCGAATTGCTTCTAGGTCAGCTGAAGTTAATTTCATCATACAGCTTTTCACCGACCACGGTCAATACTGGTTTCAGATGATCGAAGCATAACTTTGCAAAGTGCTGTATGGCGGATTGCCGGTCGTAGTTGCCGAAGAGCTGTGCCGAATTAAGCCAGTGGATAGAGAAAAGAAACATGTAGTGGGCAATGTCGGCCAGGTGCTTATTATGCAGCAAACCCATGGCAGCAAGGCTTTGAAGTTGCTCCTGCATAACCGGTATCCGGGAGGAATGCAGCTCGCTGAGGTAATCTCGATAGCCCACCGAATGCCGGACCAACTCGGCCTGATCGGTAAAGAGAAAACGATACGTATACTGAATGGCGAATCGCTCTGCTATTCCTTTATACATCTGCTCCAGAATATTGGTTGTGCCGCGGACTTTACTCCTTAACTGATCCATTTCCGCTACCATTTGGTTCAACAGCGCCAACAATATGTCTTCTTTTTTGGAGAAGTGGTAGCGGAGGTTTCCGTGGCTTAAGCCTACCTCTCCGGCCATGTTTCTTATGCTGAAGGAGGAATACCCTGCCCTGTTGAAGGCGAGTAACATATCTTCGAGTATCTTACTTTTCGTGTTCGACATAAATTAGTCCAAATGCGCTAACTTTTCTGTGTTTGCTCCGTTTAACGAAATTAGTCCAAATGTGCTAATATGCAAACAAACCTCAAGCCACTACAGTTAGCTCCGGCCTTAGTTATCTATGGCTGCGGCGCCCTCTTACTTTTTGCAGCCACCCACCTTGCCATTCCGCTGGTTCAGCAGGTTACCCGGTTAAACCCGCTGGTGACGTGGTTTATATGTGGAGGCTTATTTGTTTTCCTGCCAATGTTTGTGGCTGCATTGGTGCTTGTAAGGCAGGAGGGGGCGAAGACAGTTCGTGACTTTGCTAACCGGCTGTGGCTGTTTCCTTTGAGTCGCCAAACCTGGACTTATTCGCTCGCCGCCGCGCTCCTCGTAATGGTTTCAATGGGATTAATAGTAACTGTGGCGCCGCTTTTTATAGACAACTACAGCCCGGGCCCCCCTTTTATGAAAGCCAGCAAGCTCCACGACGGAGAGTTATGGGTGCTGGCGGCATGGCTGCCTTTCTTTTTCTTCAATATAATAGGAGAGGAGTTGTTCTGGCGGGGGTATATGTGGCCACGGCTTGCGCCGAAGTATAAAAACCGCACATGGATGGTTTCCGCGCTGGGGTGGGGTATTTTCCACGTAAGCTTTGGGTGGATGCTGTTTCTTACACTGCTTCCCATTTTGATTATCCAACCTTATGTAATGCAAAAAACGCAAAACACCTGGTCGGGCATTATTATACACGGCACGGTAAATGGCGTCGGTTTTTTAATGGTAACGGTGGCCGGCTTGCATTAAAGCTATTAATTTACGCCGAGTGGAATTGACTTAAACTCTTCCCATTTTTCCGGATGCTGCAGCTGCTGTTTCCGTTTGAGAATGACCAGCTGATCGCAAACTAATTCTCGGTCAAAACTTATTTCTTTTATATTTTGCCAAGCTTTATCGAACATGGGCACCGGTAAGGTACGTCCGATAGTGATGTGAGGGTCGTAGGTGTGTTTTCGCAGGCGGAAAAAATGTGTGAGCCACTTTTGCAGGTACACTATAGACTGCTTGTTCTCGATGTTGAGGTAAAGTGTGCGGCTTTTCTGGCCATGCTGATAATAGTCAAAGCCTTTGATCCGGATTTTGAATGGAGGCATCCACGAAATATTTAGCAGTTCCAGAATATTATTCATTCTTTCGTCGCTCGAAATATTGAATAAGGTGATGTGGGGGGTAGATTTGTAGCCGGGGTAGGTGCCTTCCAGCAGGTTGTACAGGTGATGTTTTACTTCTGCAACTTCTTTTTTCACTCCTTCAAGTGCGATAACAAACAAGTACTCAAATATTTGTTCGCTTTGTCGCGCCGGAAATCTGGAGGAGCTTTCACCCATGAGGTATCTTTTTGAAATGAAGTCTTATAGTAACGAAAGAAACGATATTATTGAACCTAAGTTATCTAATTTTTAAGGATTAAGTTACAGATGGAATATTTGATCGGTTTGGATATAGGAACTACCAGCACAAAGGCGGTGGCGTTCGACTTTGCGGGCAAGCTGATAAAGCTGGTAAATATCGGATATCCGCTTATTACGCCGCAGGAGGGGTGGTTTGAGCAAGATCCAGAGCTGCTTTTCCAATCGGTGGAAAAGGCAGTGAAAACCCTTACCAGCCAGGTGGGGCGGCCACCGGCGGCTATTAGTTTTTCATCTGCCATGCATGGGCTATTGGCTATTGATGAGCATGGACGGCCTCTTACCAACGTGTTGATATGGGCGGATAACAGAAGCTTTCAGGAGGCGGCTGAGCTCAGGAAAATGCCGGAGGGCAAGCAGGTGTACCTGGAGTCGGGCACGCCCGTTCACCCTATGTCACCGTTATGTAAGATTATGTGGCTCCAGAAAAATCGTGTGGACCTAATTAAGAAAACCACCCGATATATTTCATTCAAGGAGTACCTTCTTAAAGACTGGCTTGGACATTACCTAACCGATGAGTCGCTGGCGTCGGCTACCGGCTTGTACAACATCCATACCCGCCAGTGGAACGATCTGTCGCTTTCGCTGGCTGGTATTAAAGAGTGGCAGCTGCCGGATGTTGTTCCCACCACCAGCATGTTTTTCGTTTCCAGCCCTGCGGTCGCCCTCAAGCTTGGTATCGACACTTCTACCATGATAGTAATAGGTGCCAGCGACGGGTGCCTGGCCAACCTCGGTTCCGGTGTGCTGGAGGCCGACACGGCGTCGCTTACCATCGGTACAAGCAGTGCTTTCCGAAAAACCACCCACAGCAGCGTGAGAGACGAACAGCAGAGGGTGTTCAATTATATACTTACTGATAAGCTGTACGTGACAGGCGGGCCTTCAAATAACGGCGGGGTGGTGGCCGAGTGGTTTCAAAAGCAGTTTTGTGCCGGGGAGCTGCTTCTCGAAGAATTGGCAGCTACGCCCCCTGGTAGCGATGGCTTGCTATTTTTGCCTTACTTGCTGGGCGAGCGGGCTCCAATCTGGAATGCAGAGGCCAGGGGGGTGTTTTTTGGTGTTCACATGAGCCATACCAAACAGCACTTTAACCGGGCCGTATGGGAAGGGATATTTCTGGCGGCGCAAAGTATTTCCGCATCAGTGGAGGAGGTAGGCGGCCCCGTAAGCAAGGTGGTGGTAAGCGGTGGATTTGCCAAATCGGAAATGCTTGTTCAAATGGTGGCCGATATTTTTCAAAAGCAGGTGTATCTCTGCTCGTCAGCTGAGAGCTCCGCTTACGGCGCGGCCCTGCTGGGGATGCATGCGCTAGGCGAGTTAGAAGATCTTTCGCAAGCAAAACAGATGGTGCTTTACGAAAAGCAGTTTGTGCCCGACAGCGGCAAAGCGCCCGTATACCGCGAAATGCAGGAAAAATTTAAAAGAATTTATGATAAACTGAAGGACGAATTTGGGGGGTAAGCTCCATTTGGCAGTACCTGGTCACTTGGCCGGGCCGAGGTATTCCTTCAGCGCATTTACGTAATTTTCGAAGGCGGAGAGCCCCTTCGGTGTAATCTTGCAGGTGGTGAGAGGTCGTTTTCCCCTAAAACTTTTGTTGACATCGATGTACCCGGCCTCCGACAGTTTGTCGATCTGCACACTGAGGTTGCCTGCCGTGGCACCCGTTTTTTCTTTCAGATATACAAACTCAGCCGATTCTACCGAAATAAGGAGAGACATTACCGCTAGCCTCAGCTGAGAATGCAGGAGGGGGTCCAGATCTTTAAACATGCTATTTTCTGTACTTGAGCAAATATCCAGGAATCAGGTAGCCCATTATAATGCCCAAACCGGCAACCGGATACTGGTATCGGTACTCGACAAGGTAAGCTACTACCGCGGTAACCCAAAAAGAAATTCCACCGAGAATCAACGGCCTGAAGCGAATTGCTACACCGGTAGTGGTGGTGGCAAACGCAGCCATTAAAAGAATAACAGGGTTGATGTTGTAACGGATAACAGACCCGAAAATCACCAGAATAAGGATGCTGATGCCGAAACTCATCCAAAGAAACGAAACCACTTTGTCGAGGTGCGTAGACACAAGCTGATTTTTGCTCCTTCTGAAGCCGTAAACCATCGAAATGATGTAAGCGGGGATCGCCAGCAACCAAACCAGGTAGGGTTTTGAGTAGTTCAGATGACTTTCAAGTACATAGTGCCCAAAATTAGCGAGGGCAACTACCCACCCCCAAAGCAGAAAATAGAAGTTAAAGCCCTGGAAATTGTCACGAGCCTGTTCAATCATTCCCGATATCAGCCGCAGGCTTTCTTCGGGTTTCATTTCTTTTTCCATGTTTTGTCGTTTTCTCTCAGCAAACTACTTTTTAGCGAGCGTCATCTCAAAAAATTGAATCCACTGGTCTGCCCGTTTCATTTCGCCAACTTCCGTCCATATGCCGTCGCTAACCGTAATGGTGTATTTGATGGGGGCATTGGGATTTGGAATTTCCCACACGAATGTATTGTCGTTGGGCATCGAAGCTTTAAAATTCCCTCCTCTTCCGCTAAAAAGAAAGGACTGAAAGTTATAATTTTTGTTTTCAAGGTCGGCAGAGATTACGGCATAGGCATGGTGTACTTTTGCGCCATTTTCCACGCCAATGCCTTCTACGGTCATTATCACACCGTCCAGGCCCGGCATTATGGCCTCTGTTTGTTGAAAGACATGCTTCTGCCCGTCCGGGCCCATTACCCATCCGGATCCTTCCCAATTGCCAGCCAAAAAGCTGAGTTTCTTCATAGCATTCTGATGGTCTACACTGAGAAGATGGTTTTGGGCTGTAGCTGCTACAGCCATACCAATAAAAAGTGCCGAAATAAAGAGCTTTTTCATAGTTTTTATGGAGTTGATGATTTAACTGTTTTATCTTTTTTGACATGGTAAAGCATTTCGCTTCGGGCCTGCTTCACCCATATTTCCGCTTTGCGCCTGATGATAATGGCAGCGGAAATCATAACCACTGCTGTGCCAGCACCTACTGACCAAAAAAAGGGAATGCCCAGCGGCAACCGGGTAACCACTTCGGATACAAACGCCGCATACAAGCCAAATACGGAATAGTGCATCCAGTACATGTGGCGGTACAGCCATGCTTTGCTTCTTCTCAGAATTGCGGGCAGAATACCTGCAAAAAGGGTAAAAAGACTTAACAGAGCGGCGGCATGAAAAGGCCCGAATCCTCCAAACAGGCTGTATAACCCAAATGCGCTGAGGTTGGTTGCCAGCATAGCGCTTGCATAAGCATAACCAGCCAAGCCGTGCAGCTTCGAGCCCTTGGGAGCAACTAGTATGTAGGAGCCAAAGAGCAGAGCAAGGCCCGAAGCCAGCAGGTGGAAGCCTCCAAGCGGGCTATTGATCAAATCGTTCATTTGCTGTTTTGTAAACTTAATTCAATTATAAAATAGTTTATAATATAAACCAAAGAAACAAACAACTTCTTCTCAAAAAAGGGTAAAGTAGGTGGGACCGGCGCTATCTTTGAGGCCGCTAACAGTTAAAAGAATGAAAAGGCGTACCTTCTACGACGAATGGAAAGTTTTTCGGCAGCATAAGATAAAATACTTCCTCGTTAGAAGTACGCTGCTGTTTGGAGTGCCTGTGTGGATAATTACGGTATTACTGTCGTGGGCATTCGATTTGAACCTTTACGGAGAAAATGCGCATCTGTATTTGCTACTGTGTTGTTTGGGAGGTTTCGGCTACACCGCATTTGAGTGGAAGTATAACGAAAAGAGGTTTAGGCAGATGGAGGAGGAGAGCGAGGGCGGTAATCGGTGATCGGTAAGTGGTAATCTATGATCTATGGGAGACAGTAATCGGTAAATGGTAATCGATATTCTGTGTGTCGGTAATCTGTGGTCGGTGTCAAAAACTCCAACTAACAAAAACACTTAAAAACCAAAACACTTAAACACTCACAAACTTCTCCAGCTTTTCGTATACCCGGTTAATGGGCAAGCCCACCACATTGAAGTAAGACCCTTCAATTCTTTCTATGCCCACCATCCCAATCCACTCCTGGATACCGTAGGCGCCGGCTTTGTCAAACGGCTGGTAATTCTTTATGTAGAAGTCGATTTGCTCGTCTTTCAGCTTTTTAAAAGTAACCCTGGTAGTGTCTGCGAACGACTCAGCCTCATCGCGGTGTGAAATGCAAACGCCGGTTATCACCTCGTGTGTGTTGCCCGAAAGAGCAGAAAGCATTTTGAAAGCCTCATTTTCATCGGCGGGCTTATTGAGAATGGCACCCAGCAGCACAACGGTGGTGTCGGCCGTCAGTATGATCGCCTCCTTCAATACTTTGCGATAGTAGCGGTTTTTTTCGCAAGCGAGGTACTCAGCTACTTTGTGCGGTGCCATGTCTGGCGGAAAATCTTCTTCCAGCGGTTCAGTATAAACCTGAAACTCAAAGCCGCATTCCCGCATCAGCTGCTGCCTGCGAGGGGAGTTAGAAGCAAGTATCAAAGGGTGACGTAAATTCATCTTCTTTAATTGAGCCAAACAAAAAGCCACAGATCACTTTCGGGTAAAAGTACGTCGATTTTTGAGGTAGGGTAAAGCCGCTGTAGCACACTTCTTTTATTGTTTCGATGGAGATGTCTTTGGTGATAACGGCAAACTGTGCCTCTCCTTTTACCACAGCTGCCAGGCATTGGGTAAAGTTTCGCTCAAAGGCCAGTTTATCCGACTGCGTTTGATATTTGCCGGGTATGCCCAGTATCTTCTCAAAGATGAAGTAGTGCATCACGGTAAGGTCGAGTTTCTTAATTGCCTGGGGAAACTGCCAGGTTATCTGGTCGATGCATTCAGGTTTAAGTCTGATTTTGTATGCTTCATCGCCAAGCAATAGCCCAAATGCCCATTGCTTACCTAAAATTATCTCATTTACGTCGGCGGCGTTTTCCACAGGCTTTATAAAGAAGTACCGCTCAAGTTCCAGCAGTAACTTCCGGGGGTCGAAACCGGCAATGTTTTTAACGAGGCGGTGGGTGGGAAGTATCCGCAGGTCGTGTGCTTCGGTATTGGTAAAATACATCATGTGATAATTGAAGCCTTCCCTGCCCGTGGCATTTTTGTACAGGGCAAGCTGCTGCTGCCGGTATTTCAGCGATCCCTCGTAGCGGTGATGCCCATCGGCAAGTATCACCTGCTTGTCGCTCATCAGTTCAATTATTTTTTTAAGCGAGGCGGTATCGTTTATCACGCCAAGTACGTCGCGCACTCCCTGGTAGTCTTCCGTTTCATAAATGGGTTGTTTTATACTGGCGTCCAAAATTTCCTCCAAAGCAAAATCCGGATCGGTGTACAAGCCGTGGGTAGGCGAAACGTTTAGCTGGGTTTCGGCCAATATTGCTATGCGGTCGTTTACCGAATGAGGCATGGTGCTTTCATGCCTGAACAGGACTTTCTCACTCCAGTCGTAGGCTCTGATAAAGGCTATGAACCCTTTTCTGCAGTATTCGCGATCTTCTCCGGGTAAAGTAAAATACTGGTAGTAGGAGTATATGCCCGGCACAAGGTCTTGCACTATGGTGCCGTCTTTTTTCCACTTTTCCAGCGTTTTAGCGGCTTCAAGGGCTGGTTTTTCGCCCTGAGGAACCGAGAGGTGAATGCTATTGTACGGATTTTGATAAAGTTTTTGCCTTTGCTTGTCAGAAACTACATCAAAAAGGGGAGATGTAATCTCATCCATGCAGTTGCGGAACCGGGTGTTGTATCTCCAGGCTCTGAAGGGTCTGATTTCTGCCATTTACCTTACCCGAGTTTTGCTCTTTGTTTCCATTTGCTTCCAATTGCTCCACCGGCATGGGTGCCGTGTATGGCAGTTTTTTTCGCTGCATCCAACTGCAAAAAGGCGAAGGCGGCTGCTAATTCTGCTTCTTCATCTGTCAGCGCCACACTTAGCATCTCGGGTTTGAAGTATTTTTCAACAAAACGGGTGTCGAAGTTGCTGCTGGTAAATGCCTCATGCTGAAGCACAAACCGGCAAAAAGGCAGTGTAGTTTCAATTCCCGAAATGTTGTACTCGTCAATTGCCCTGAGCATCTTTTTTATTGCCGCCGGACGGTCAGCTCCATGTACCGTCAGTTTAGCTATCATCGGGTCGTAGTGCACGGGTATGTCCATGCCTTCCTCGAAGCCGTCGTCTACCCTTACCCCCGGGCCCTGCGGCCGCCGGTACGTTTGTAACCGGCCGATGTCGGGCAGAAAGTTATTGGCCGGGTCCTCAGCGTACACTCTTACCTCGATGGAATGTCCGTGTATCTTCAGCTCGTGCTGCTTCAAAGTCAGCGGCTTACCTTCGGCTACCAGAATCTGCTGCCTCACCAGGTCGATGCCTGTTATTTGCTCCGTTACCGGATGCTCCACCTGCAGGCGGGTATTCATCTCCAGAAAGTAGAAGTCCAAATTTTCATCTACAATAAACTCCACAGTGCCTGCACTGTAATAATTGCAGGCTTTGGCGACTTTCACAGCTGCTTCGCCCATTGCAGCTCGTTTTTCTTCAGTTAAAACAGAAGAAGGGGCCTCTTCAACCACCTTCTGATGCCGCCGCTGTATGCTGCATTCCCGCTCGAAGAGGTGAATGGTGTTTCCGTATTGGTCGCCGAGCACTTGCACCTCTATGTGTCTTGGTGAGGTGATGTATTTTTCGATAAAAACCGATCCGTCGCCAAATGCTGACTCTGCCTCGCTGATAGCCCGCTGCATCTGTTCTTCAAATTGTGCCTCATTCTCCACTATCCGCATTCCTTTGCCACCGCCGCCGGCGCTCGCTTTTATCAGTACGGGGTACCCTATACCTGCAGCTTCTTCCTTGGCCCGCGCTATGTCGGTAATGGCCCTGTTTATGCCGGGCACCATCGGTATATTATATTTTGCAACTGCATCTTTTGCTGCCAGCTTACTGCCCATTACTTCCACCGACTCAGGCGACGGCCCGATGAAAATAAGGCCTTCCTGCGCCACTCTACGAGCAAAATCAGCGTTTTCTGACAAAAATCCGTACCCGGGATGAATAGCATCTGCCCCCGTTTTTTTGCATACATCTATGAGCTTGTCCATGTTTAGGTACGAGTCGCGGGAGGGAGGCGGTCCGATGCAACAGGCTTCATCGGCATATTTTACATGGAGTGCGTTGCGGTCGGCCTCGCTAAATACAGCCACAGTGGCTATATCCATTTCCCGGGCGGTCCGCATAATCCGAAGTGCGATTTCGCCCCTGTTGGCTACAAGGATTTTTTTAATTTTGGGCATTTTTGATGTTGTTTGGCAACTTTCGCATGCAATGCTACTTAATTCGATTTAGAATTCTAAACGCAAATAGTATTATTTCGAGACCATTTTGATAAGCCGAATTATTCCTGTTAGATTTGTGTGCTTTTTGAAAAAAACGAATTAATCACAGTAATACATGGATCTTTTTGAAAAGGTGCTTCAAGACAAGGGGCCTCTTGGTCGACACAAATTTATCGACGACAATTTTTACATGTTCCCCAAGCTTGAAGGGGAGATTGCTCCACGAATGATGTTTAAGGGTAAGGAGGTGCTAACCTGGAGTTTGAATAACTACCTGGGTCTGGCCAACCACCCCGAAATAAGAAAAGTAGATGCGGAGGCAGCTGCCAAATGGGGCCTTGGTTACCCGATGGGTGCCCGCATGATGACCGGCAACTCTAACTATCACGAGCAATTAGAAAGAGAACTTGCCTCATTTGTTCAAAAAGAAGACGTGATGTTGCTTAACTACGGCTACCAGGGGATAATGTCGGTTATCGATGCGCTGGTTGATCGTAAAGACGTGATTGTGTATGATGGCGAATCTCATGCTTGTATTATAGATGGCCTGAGGATGCATATCGGGAAGCGTTTTGTATATCCTCACAACGATATGGTGAGCCTGGAGCGTCAGCTTCAGCGTGCAACCAAGATGACTGAGGAGACAGGTGGCGGCATCCTGGTAATTACCGAGGGTGTTTTCGGAATGAGCGGAAACCAGGGAAATCTTAAGGGAATTGCTGCACTAAAGGGCAAGTACAACTTCAGGCTTTTAGTAGACGATGCACACGGGTTTGGCACCATGGGCGCTACAGGTGCAGGCACAGGAGAGGAGCAGGGCGTGCAGGATAAAATCGACCTCTATTTTTCTACATTCGCCAAGTCTATGGCCAGCATCGGTGCTTTTGTAGCTGGTGATGCCGAGATCATCGACTTTCTGCGCTACAACACACGGTCGCAGATATTCGCCAAGTCGCTGCCTATGCCACTGGTAATTGGCGGTTTGAAACGGCTTGAAATGGTGCGCACGCAGCCTGAACACAAAGATAACCTTTGGAAGATTGTAAGGGCGGTGCAAAGCGGCTTCCGCGATCACGGCTTTAATATAGGTACCACTACTTCTCCGGTAACGCCCGTGCTGCTTCAGGGAGAGCTTTACGATGCAGCCAACCTTATTAAGGACCTGAGAATGAACTATAATATTTTCTGTTCAATGATTGTTTATCCTGTTGTGCCCAAGGGGGTTATCATGCTGCGCATAATACCTACCGCGGTGCATACACTTGCCGACGTAGATGAGACTATCAGGGCTTTTGAGAAGATTAAGAGCAAACTTGATGACGGAGTTTACGCAAGTGCCGGTGCGCAAGGTGCGATTGTTGGATAGTTTTAATACAAAAAAATGCTGTTTATATGCATTTTTAAACATTTTCTTTATATTGCCCAATCAAATTTTATTAATTCATCAATAACCTAAAATACTTTCATATGAAAAGATTTGACCAAATCAGAGACCTCGTTATGTCCCTAGAGGGCGATTTCCAGAAGTTTTACGACAAAGGCAACCAGGCTGCTGGTACCAGAGTTCGTAAAGGAATGCAAGAATTGAAAAACCTGGCTCAGGAAATCAGAGTTGAGGTTCAGAATACAAAAAACGGATAATTAGCGATTTAAGGCGCTAGTCTTAAAGATATAGTTACCGAGGCCCTCTGGAGATAGTTCAGAGGGCCTTTTGTTTGTGCATCAGGCAAGGTCAACAGTGACGGGGTGTACGTCTCCAAGAAAGGGTTTGCCAGAAAAGCCCCAAGGCCCGCCATAAAAGCCTCAACGCCCGCCCAACAGTCAAATCACGCAAATAAGCCGCGGGCTTCAAACGGCCAATAGCCGATTTCCAGACGTTTGAATGTTCTGAGAGTACTTTCGCCAATTTTCGGGTTTGTCCGGAACGAAGACCGGTTGCTTAACACTTGAGGGCGGCCACCCGCTTGGTTAACGCTTCGGTGGCTTCAACCAACGGTAGTCTCACCACGCTCCGGCAGATGCCGAGGTGCTGCATAATGGCTTTAATTCCCGTGGGGTTCCCTTCCAGTGTTGTGCATTTCATTGCTTCCGCCAGGGCAAATAGTTCGTTTTGGGCCTTTGGAAAATTGCCGGAAAGTGCGCTCTGCACCATGCTGGTAAACTGAGCGGGGTAGGCGTTGGCCGTTACTGAAATTACGCCCTGGCCGCCAACTGAAATAATAGGAAGGGTTAGCGCGTCATCTCCGGAGATCAGGAAAAAATTGTCGGGCTTTTGCGCGGCTATATCAATGCACTGCAGCAGGTCGCCGGAAGCCTCTTTGATGCCGATAATATTGCCGTGCTTTGCAAGCTCCAGGGTTGTGTCTGCCTTAATGTTGCAGCCTGTGCGTGCGGGTACATTGTACAATACCACCGGGAATTTGCTTTTGTCGGCAATTTGCGAAAAGTGCTTTACCAATCCCTGCTGTCCGGGCCTGTTATAGTATGGCGTTACTGATAGAATAGCCTTTAATGGGTACTGTGTTAGCTCAGGAAGAAACTCTATGAGCTCCTGCGTATTGTATCCGCCAAGTCCGAACATCAGCGGCAGGTTGCGCACATTGTGTTCGGTGATAAACGTAAGTACTTTGTGTTTTTCCTCAACCGAAAGGGTAACTGATTCTCCGGTGGTGCCCAGCACAACAAGGTAGTTTACTCCACCTTCACTTACGTGGTTTATTGTTCTACCCAGTGCCTCAAAGTCGATCTGAAAATTTTCGTCAAAAGGAGTAATGAGGGCTACTCCCGTCCCATTCAACCAATCATGCATGCGCCCTTAGCTTTTTTATATAATGATTCACTTGTTCCAGAAATTGTTCAAAATCATTCAATGGGTCAATGTGTATCATTAATTGGTAGAAGACTTCCCTTTGCACCTTGTAGCGTCCTATTTTGCATTTGGCATCCACCCTCGACAGCACATTGTCGACAAAGGGATGCGGATCGAGGTCGAGATTTATAAGAAAGTCGTATTTCTGCTGCAAAAATAGTTCTATTTCTTCAGAAGAAAGCTTTCCCCAAAAAGATAAGTTTTTGTTTGTGTAATTAGGGAAGTCGTACTGGGTATCGGCCTTGGGGCAAAACACTAAGATGCTCACTTCCTTTTGGTCGCGTTCAAATTCTTCGGCAAACCTAAGCACTCGTTGATAATGGTCTTCGCCCAGATATTTGAAAATCATTCCGATTTTGAGTGCCTCCGTATATCCTACAGAAAGGTCTTGACTTCCATTTTTGATGGCCCTTTTGGTGTGGACAGGTAAAAGCAGTTTCCCTAGCATTAGTTGATCATTTTCAAAAATTCCTCCTCGGAAAGAATTTGAATACCCAGCTCTGTAGCCTTTTCAAGCTTGGCAGGCCCCATGTTCTCACCGGCAACCAAAAAATCGAGCTTCCCAGACACCGAAGATACTACTTTTCCGCCATTTTGCTTAATGACATTTTTTAAATCGTCTCTTTCGAAATTCTTGAACACGCCACTAATAACAAAAGTCTTTCCGGCCAATTTGTCGCTTGCAATTACGCGGCTTCCGCTGTCGCTTTTCAAATTCAATCCTGCGTTGGCAAGGCGCTGAACAAAAGCGCGGTTTTCTTCATTGCTGAAAAAGTCCCGCACCGACTGCGCTATTTTCTCACCTATTTCGGGAGCATCAAGCAACTGCTCGCAGGTTGCCTGCGCTATTTCCTCAATGCTGCCGAAGTGATTAGCGAGTTTTTCGGCCACTGTTCGCCCCACGTATCGTATGCCTATGCCAAACAGCACGTTCTCAAAGGGTTGCTGTTTTGATTTTTCGATTGCTTCGATAATGTTTTGTGCCGATTTTTCCCTCAGGCTTCGAACCGACACTTCACCTTTTTTATCAGAAACGACTGTAAACTCAAGGCCGTTGAGTTGCTCAAAAGTAAGTGAGTAGATATCGGACGGGTCTTTGATGAGGCCATGCTTCAGCAGCCCGGCAATGGTTTCGGGCCCCATACTTTCGATGTTCATGGCGTTGCGCTGAATGAAATGCTCGATGCGCCCCTGAATCTGTGGCGGGCAGCCCGACGTATTGGGGCAGTAGTGCACAGCCTCACCTTCTTTTCGGGTAAGTGGCGTCCCGCATTCAGGACAGGCCGATATATACACCACAGCCTTGCTTTCTGGCGGGCGGGCACTTATATCAACGCCGGTTACTTTTGGGATAATCTCCCCGCCTTTTTCCACAAAAACAGTGTCGCCGATTCGCAGGTCGAGGCGGGCTATCTCGTTGGCGTTGTGTAGTGATGCTCTTTTTACGGTGGTGCCGGCCAATAGCACCGGCTGCAGTTCGGCCACCGGCGTAACAGCACCCGTGCGCCCCACCTGGTAGGTAATGCCATTGAGGCGGGTAGAGGCGCTTTGCGCTTTGTATTTGTAGGCGATGGCCCAACGGGGGCTTTTGGCGGTGAACCCGAGCATCCGCTGCTGGTCGGTGCTGTTTACCTTTATTACCACTCCATCGGTATCGAGCGGCAGCTCGAGGCGTTTGGTTTCCCAATCGTGGATAAATTGGAGCACCGCATCTATTGTATTGCATTTGCGGTACGTTGGCGAGACGTTAAAACCCCATTTTTCGAGCTTGTGAATTGCCTGCTCGTGAGTTTTTACGCCGGTTTCGTCGCCCATTAGTGAGTACAGGTAGCAGTCGAGCCGGCGGCGCGCTACTATGGCCGAATCCTGCAATTTCAAGGTTCCGGAAGCAGTATTTCTCGGATTTGCCAACAGCGGCTCTCCGATATCTTCTTTTTCTGCGTTTATTTTGTCAAACATTTTGCGGGGCAGAAAAACTTCGCCCCTCACCTCAAAAAGCGCCGGGTATGCTTCGGTGTCGTGCAGCCTTAAAGGGATACTTCTGATGGTTTTTACGTTGGTTGTCACGTCGTCGCCCCGTGTGCCGTCGCCCCGTGTTACGGCTCTTACCAGCCGGCCATTTTCGTAGGTGAGGCTAAGAGCAACGCCGTCGAATTTCAGTTCACAGAAATATTCGTACGGTGCGCCTTCAAGCCCTTTGGCAACTCTGCCGTCGAAATCGCGTAGTTCCTGCTCGGAATAGGTGTTGCCCAGCGATAGCATCGGGTACCTGTGCTCAACGGTAGCAAATTCTTTGGTGATGTCGCCGCCAACTCTAAGGGTAGGAGAATCTTCCGATTGAAGCTCGGGAAATTGAGCTTCGAGCGTCTGAAGTTTTTGAAGGAGCGCATCAAATTCAAAATCGGAAATTTCAGTCCGGTGCTCCTGGTAGTAAAGCTTGTTGTGGTAGTTAATTTCTTGCGTCAGCTTGTCTACTTCAATGCGGGCCTCTTCTGTGGTCATGGCAATAGATATGATGTTTTGAAAGGTTGATAAAAGACAGTTACGACGATTTCATTACTCCTCCAGCTTTTTCATAGCCTCGGAGAGTTCAGCCTCCGTATTAGTGAGCTTTTCCTTGCAGTATGTTATGAGTTCTGTGGCTCGTTTTACCATCTCGCTCATCTCATCAACATCGGGTTCGGCCGATTCGATTTTTTCCACAATCGACTTAAGCTCAGTCAGTGCCTCTTTGTAAGTTGGCTGGTTATCCATTTTCCTTTATCTGTGTTATTTCAGACTCCAGTACTCCACCGGAGTAATAGGTAACGATTTTTTGATGCTTTGCAGGATTGGCTTTTAAAAGGTTTACACCATTCACCTTCGTAATAGTAAACCCTTTGCCCAGCAACCTTTGCGGGTCGTTGGCGGTAATCCTGGTTTCTAAATTAACAAGTTCATTCTTTTTTTTCATTGTATCTTCTGCCGCTGTGGCCAGAAGTTGACGGGAAATTTCCTTTAGCTGGCCTGCATGTTTTTCAAAGGCCCATTTGCTGCCGTTTCGAAGGCTCTTCGCGAAAGCCTGCTGAGCTGCAAACTCTTCTTTCATGCGGTGCCTCACCAGGTAGTGCAGGTCCTTCTGCATTTGTTGCAGCCAGTGTTTTTGCCTGTTTACCTCCTTGTCTACCGACTGCAGCAACCGGCCCGCCAGCCAGTATACAGACTCGGAGAATGCCCGAAAACCTTCCAAAATAAAATCAGCAACTGCTGTAGGTGTTTTCAGCCGGGTATGTGCCACCATATCGGCAATTGTTTGGTCTCTCTCATGTCCGATGCCGGTGAGTACAGGATAGGGAACCCGGGCAATGGCCGCGCAAACCTCATATTCGTTGAAGGCGTCAAAATCCATTTGCGCACCACCTCCCCGGATAATAGCTACAGCATCGTAGGGAGTGGCAGCATTCTGGATCAACCGCAATGCGGACACGATAGACGCCGCCGCGTCATTTCCCTGAAGAGAGACGTGGAACAGATCGCATTGGACAAAAAACTTGTTTTTGTCTGACTTCAGGTGCTGGCAAAAGTCGTCGTAGCCAGCAGCGGTAGAAGAGCTTACCACTGCAATGCGCTGAGGTACAAGCGGTAGCGGAAGCTGCTTGTTTAGCTCCAGAAGCCCCTCGGCTGCCAGCCTGTTTACCACTTCCTGCTTTTTTCTTTCTCTTTCACCCAGCGTGAAGTTGGGATCGATGTCTTTAATGGTCAGATTGAGCCCGTACACCTCGTGAAAAGATACCTGGGCATTGGCCATTATTTTTATTCCCTCGCGCAAAGGGCTGCCAGTAATTTTCGAAAACCACTGGTTAATGTTTCGGAAGTCGTAGGCCCAGATTGCCGCCCGGAGTTTGGCCTTTACCTGCTGTTCATCCTTTTCTACGAGCTCCAGGTAGCAGTGTCCACGGGCGTTTACTTTCATTTCTCCAATTTCGGCTACTACCCAATAAGAAGGCGCAAGGTTTTTATTCAGCGCTTCTTTGATGTAGCGGGCGAGGTCCGATAGGGTGATGCTTTCCATAATGATGCACCCAAATATAGCGACTCCCGGATGCTATCCTGAACCGGTGAAACCTTTTTACTTACTAATTCCTCCCGGGCATGGTAGCCGGGTGGTTCGCTATTTTGGCGATGACTACCCCCGGAACTAATGCAGTAGCATACGTGGATGCTTAGTAAAAGGGTGAATCCCGGCCGGGCTAGTGCCTTATCGGGATTATATACCCCAGGCTCGCGCTGAAGTAGCTGTTCGGAGAGGTGTCGGCAAGTGCTTCTCCCGGCAGCTCCACCGGAATGTTGCAGGTGTAGGAAAGGAGCATGCTGAAATTCTTGTATCGCAGCGAAACGGGTGCAGAAAGGCTTACATTCATTAATCCGAAAACGTTCTCGCTTTGCAGGCTTAAGCTTTGGTTTCTGAGGCGGGGCGAGCGCCTTAGCAACCGGCGGACCCTTGGGTCGGTTACGTCAACGCTAAACCGGTAAGACACGATATCGGCGTTGCCAAACAGGGCAGAAATTGATGGTAAAAGCTTTACCTTATCAAAGAAAAGGGTCTTTTTGAAGCCATAGCTGCCCGAAATGGAAGCCTGCAGCCGGTGGGCGGAACCCTCTCCAAACAAATAGGTGTAGTCGACCGAAGTATAAATCCATTTTGCATTGAAAAACACAGTTCCATTGAGACCATTTGGCGGTGCTGTAATTGTCGAATCTTCGGCTTCAGCAGCATAGAACGATCGTTCGGCAGATAAGTTATAAGAAAGCCAATCGGAGGGAGCCGCCAAATAGCCGGCTGTAGCTACCGTGAGGCTATATTTAGGAGTGAGTTGGCTGTTCCAATACCCGGCCACATCGGCATAAAACCCGGAGTGATGGTAAAAGGATAACCCGGGAGTAAAGCCATACTGTTTTATGCTGAGGTCGCGGCCAGCGGAAGTTACCCTGGAAGTATACGATAGCCGCACATTCACCATCGAATAATTTGTCTCAAGAGCAAGGATACTGTCGATCAACTGAAAAATGGAGAGAGAATCCAGCTCTTCATAGTTATATACTGAATCGGCCTGGCTGCCTTGCCCAAAGGAAGCGCCGCCGGTGAGCAGTAAGCCGGCGAACATGATTTGTTTGAAAAGGTGTGATTTTTTAAACAAGCCGATGGAAAGTTCAGGTTGGTTTGGACGAACCGCCTAGTTCCCCCTTTTTTGATTCATTCGCTCCTGGTTCCGGTCCCTCATTTCCTCCCGCATATTTTGCTGGCGGGCTCTTCGTTCCAGTTGTTGCAGCACCATGCGCCTGAAGTCTTCTTCCGCCTGCCTCAGCGATACCAGCTGCCTTGTATCTATCACCTTCAACAGTCGGTCAGCATATTCCCGCTCCAGCGCAAGCTCACGTTCCTTTAGTTTAAAGCCAAGCTCCACCATCTCTCTGTTTTGTTCTTCGGTTGCTGTGGCGGGGTCGAACCCACGGCGAAAATCCAGCATTTCTTCCCTTATCTTTCGGCGGTTTTCCGAAAATTCGCGGTATATCGGCCAAAACTGTTCTGCCTGCTCGGGGGTGAGCTTAAGCCGCTCCGTAATTATGCCTATTTTCGCCGCTTCTACCCTTTTTAGTCGCTCTCCGGGTTGGGCATAGCTGCTCCCAAACAATGCGAGGGTAGCGAGCAGAAGGATGTGTTTTACAGTACGCATAGCATCCAATTTTATAAAATGTCGGTGTTGTTTAGCTGTTCGTAAAGCAGAAGAAGCTCATCGTCTGTCAGTTCGTTTGCCGGGCTCATTTCCGATTCGTAGGTATTCCAAAGGCTGTCTTCAATAGGGGCATTGTCAAACACCAGCGCCCAGTCTTCAGCGTTCATGGACTCCATTTGGTATTCAACCTCCAGAAAGTAAACAAGCTCGGCCGTGGCAATGCCTGCGAGTGGGTCGTCATTTTGCTGTTGCGCGTAGTTCCACCAAAGCACACCGGACAAGAGGAGTACTGCTACAGCGGCGGCCACCGGCCAACCCATAGCGTAGGTTGGCCCCCCGATGTTGCGTGAGGAAGGGGCGGCCTCCAGCCGTTGCGTTACACGCAGTGGCAGCTCGTCGAAATACCCGTCGGGCGCTTCGTAGGGCTCTCTTTTCTCTCTATCGTCAAGGCTAAACTTTTTCATTACTGTGTTTTGATAGTTTTTGGTGCTGAAGGTTTAATCGTTGGAAACAGAATCTTCAATTTTTTTCACGGCATGGTGGTAGCTGGCCTTCAAAGCGCCCACCGAGGTGCCGGTGATTTCCGCAATTTGATCAAAGGTAAGCTCGTCATAGTATTTCAAATTAAAAACAAGCCGCTGTTTGTCGGGCAACTTTATTATTGCCTTCTGCAGCTTTTCCTCAATTACATCGCCCGAAAACGTGCCGGTGTCGAGACGTTCGGCCAACATACCACTGATATTGCCAATCGGGAGGAAAAAGCGCCTTTTTTTCTTGTTCAGGAACTGAAGACATTCGTTGGTGGCAATACGGTATATCCAGGTAAATAGCCGGGCGTCTTCGCGGAAATTATCTATGGCGCCCCAAATCTTAATAAAAGTCTCCTGGAGCACATCGTCGGCGTCGTCGTGGTTTACCACCATTCGGCGTATAAGCGCATACAAAGGCCGCTGATATTTTCGTACCAATTGCGAAAATCCCTGTTGCCGTGTATCCTGATGCCGGATTTGTTCAAGAATGTCTTGTTCTTCCAAATTTTTGCTTTTGCTGGAGTACGCCGAATAGAATTTAATCACTTACAAGGTAATTGCAGCACCATTTGCAATCCTTTTTTCATTTCTGAAATGGAGATAAATAAGTTTAAGTTTGTGTTAGATAGAAATAGTTGCTTAAGGTTTAATTCGCGGGGTTCGTTTATTTGAAAGGTTGGAGTTGTTGACCAACTTTTTTGGGCACGATAGCAAAAACCGGACAGGCAACTATTGCGTTAAGCGCGAATATTGGTAGTTATAGAAGCATCAAGAGAAAAAGAAAACCTATATTGCTGAGTTGAGTACTTTTAAACCTAAATGAGATGGGAATAGGAGAGGAAATCAAGCAGTCCAAATTCAGGAGTGAGTTTCACAAGTCTATCATTAATTTGCATTTTACGGCCAGCTGGCTTGGCGAAAAGCAGCACGGATTTTTTAAGTCTTTTGGTATTACTGCGGCTCAATTTAATGTATTGCGCATTCTGAGAGGGCAGCATCCTAAGCCGTCTACTGTTAACCTTATTATCGAGCGGATGATAGACCGGATGTCGAACGCCTCGCGAATTGTAGACAAACTGGAAAGAAAAGGGCTGGTTATTCGAAAGCAGTGCCCCAACGACCGGCGGGCAGTGGATGTGATTATTTCGGAAACAGGGCTGGAGTTGCTTACTGCGATAGATGAACAAATGAACGAATGGGAGCAGAAATACAAAAATCTTACCGAGGAAGAATCGGTGCAGCTTAACCACCTGCTCGATAAATTCAGAGGTAGCTAATTCATGCTGTGCCGTCACTGCGAATGCAGGACGTAGCTCTGTCGATGGCGCTCAACACCTTTATTTTTTCCTCGTCCTTTTTTACGCTATCCCACGAAAGTTTTTCAGAGAAATAGCCCACCACGGTGTCCAGGCAGGGGGCGATGCTTTGAATGTCGAAATACAGCCTGCCAGTGCGTTGAATGAAAAAATCGGCAGGACTGCACACCATTTCATAGCGGAAACAAAACTCCAGTTCAGCCATCATAATATCCTCCTCTATATGTTGGGTCTTTTCATTTCGCCGATAAATGTCGAGTATCTCATCGGTTTGGGAGCCAAAAGTGCTTACCAGATACCAGGCAGTGTGGGGCGATGCTCCGAGAGATGCGAGTTGCTGGTCAATTTTCCCGGTATAGGCTATTACAGCTCTGTAATTTTCAAAATTTCCTCCTGGCAAAACGATTTCGTCGGTAAAGCATTTTTTCAATTCAGTGCCCTGTTGCTCTTTTATGCGTTCGCCTAACCTGTCAACTATGCGTTCGGCCATTTTCCGGTAGCCGGTTAGCTTGCCGCCGGCAATAGACAACAGGCCGCTTTCCGACTCAAATATCTCGTCTTTTCTCGATAGCTCCGAAGCCGACTTCCCATCTTCATGAATGAGCGGCCGTAAGCCTGCCCAGGTGGAAACTACGTCGTCGATAGTGAGATTTACGGTAGGGAAGGTGTTGTTGACGGCATTTAGCAAGTAGCTTGCGTCGTTTTTATCAGCCACTACTTCCTCCAAGCCGGTGCGGTATTCGGTATCGGTGGTGCCAATGTAAGTAACTCTTCCCCGCGGTATGGCAAATATCATCCGGCCATCGGGCACATCGAAGTACACCGCCTGCTTTATCGGGAGCTTTTGATGCGGTACCACCAAATGAACACCTTTCGTCAAATGCAGGCGCTTTCCCCTCAGCGATTTGTCTTTTTTTCGCAGGTGATCTACCCATGGTCCCGCGGCGTTTACAATGTAACTGGCTGTGAGTGAGGCCTTATCATCCGAAAGCTTACTTGCCACCGCAACACCGGTAGCTTTCCCGGCATCGTATAGAAAATCTACCACCTCGGTGTGGTTGAATGCAAGGGCGCCAAATTCTGCGGCTTTTTTAACGTTTTCAATAGTGAGCCGGGCATCGTCGGTGCGGTATTCGGCGTAAAAGCCACCCCCAATTAGTTTTTCGGGGTTCAGAAGTGGTTCTTTTTCCTGGGTTTGCTCTTTATTGAGCATAATGCGTGCGTCGTCGTCTTCCACGCCCGCCAGCACGTCGTACACCCACAGCCCGAGCGATGTGGCCCATTTTCCAAAGGTGCCGTCTTCAACCAGCGGCAGGAGCATTTTTTCGGGGATAACCATGTGCGGAGCGAGCCGGTGTACGATTGCCCTCTCCGTACCCACTTCTCTTACCAGACCAATTTCCAGCTGCTTCAGGTACCGAAGGCCCCCATGTATTAGTTTTGTAGAGCGGCTGCTGGTGCCCGAGGCGAAGTCTCCTTTTTCGAAAAGCACGGTTTTCAGTCCACGGCTGGCAGCATCCAGGGCAATACCTGCCCCTGTTATACCGCCTCCGATCACAATCAAATCGAAATGCCTGCCTTTCAGCTTCTTGAATTCTTCCTGTTGGGTTAAAATCGAAAATGGATGAGCCATGGGGTGAAGTTAGCAGCTTGTGTGGCAAATAGCAGCAAAGAGAGATACGTAAAAAGATATCGGCAGTTGACCGTGCTTAAATTTCTTTCAGATATTCCAGGAAGCCAGCTGTTCGCCCTTTGGGACGCACCACCAAAAGCGGAATTTCAGAATCGATCTGCACGAGCTTTTCAGCATTGGTGCCAATGAAAAGGGCAGTGGCAGCGTTCCGGCCTTTTGCGCCGATAATGATCATGTCGGCGAGATATTTCTTGGCGGTATGGAATATCACGCCAATTACGTCGTCGTGCCGGTCGAGCGAGTAAATGGGTTCTATCTCTATGTTTTGGGTATCGATCTGCTTAATAAATTTGAGATAATCTTTACGTGCATTTTCCATCATAATGCTGGCAAACTCCTTGTACGATTTGCCGGTATAGTGATAGCCCTGAGGCACATTGAAAACGTTTTGGGCGATAATTTTTACCTGCTTTGGATTGGAAGCGGCAATAGCCACAGCTTGCTCCATGGCATTTACCGAGTAATCGGAAAAATCGATCGGAACAAACAGCCGCTCCATCGAGTACTTGAAGTTTTTGGGAACAATAAGTAAAGAGCAGCTTGCTCTTCTGGCAAACCGATTGATCATCACGCCGCCGCTTTTGGGTTTGGGTTTGCGGCCTACCATGATGAGATCAATTTTCTTCTCTTCAGCAAACTTCATTATTTTCTTGGTAGGCAAACCCTGCTTTACCATGTAGTGCACCTTTATGCCTTCGGGGAATGAAAAGTATTGCTCTACCCGTGCCTTCATTTCCTGCTTACGGTCTACAATCAGCTGCTCCATCAGCGTGGGAAATTCCTTCACCACATCTTCGGGGAGGTGGAAATCGCGGATAACGTTGTAAAAGTAAATCTCCTTTGACCGGAAAGTTGTGCTAACGAAAGAAGCGGCCTTAATAAGTTCAGCATCAATATCGGAGAGGTCGATTCCTACAAGAATTTTGTCAAAGTTGTACATGTACTTCTTTCGATTTGAGTTTTAAGTGGATATTAAAGCTAAATTTTTACAGTCGAAAAACAAGAGAAGTAGTGGTTGTGCGGTAGATTCTTGTGCGAAATTAAAGTATTTTGAAGAAATGTTCATGAGGTTCAACGTCATCAGGAGCCAATAGTTTATCATCAGGAGCTTGGGGGTGTGTTAAATCGAGTGTTGCGAACTTACCGCAAGCAACCCTTTGTTCGCCGGCGCGTCTTTATACTTTAATTGCTAAACATCTTAAACTACCTCATGAAAACTTCAACCACATTCTTCATCGCCTGCCTTGCAGCCATTCCTTTTGCTGGCCATGCGCAGGATTTCGATTATTCGTTTAAAGAATCTTATAGTATTTCCTCGCCGGCGAAGCTTACCATAGCATCTTCCGATGGTAATATCGACGTGCAGCCTGGCAATGGAGGGGGCATGGAGATATTCTTTATCGCAAAAAAGAACGGGCAGGTGCTCGAAATAACTCGCGCCGAACTGGAAGAGGAGCTAACGCTTACCATCGTAAAAACCGGCAACAGTCTTGATATCAATGTGAAATATCCGGTGGACTACGGGACTACCAATTTCATGAACCGTCTCAGCGTCGACTTCCGGGTGTTTGTTCCAACCGAAACGTCCTGCGACCTTCGTGCGTCTGATGGCGACATTTCGGTGGGGCGACTAAAGGCGAGCCAGCGGCTGAAGACCAGTGATGGCAATATCCGGTTTGCCAGGATCGACGGAGAAATGACTGCTCACACTTCCGACGGTGACATTAAGGGCAGAGAAGTGAGGGGAGCGGTAAACGTGCGCACATCCGACGGCAATATTGAGCTGAGCAATATCACGGGTGGGGTGCAGTCTGTTACCAGCGATGGCGATATATCCATGGATGGCGTAACCGGCAACGTGAGTTCGACCACCAGCGACGGCAACATAGAAATGGTAAAAATTTCGGGTGACCACTACTTCAAGTCTTCCGACGGCGACATTACCTTCAGCGATCTCTCTGGGTCGGTTGAAGCCATCGTTTCGGACGGCAACATAAGCGGCAACATTATCGAGTTAACAAAAAAGCTGAAGGCCAGGTCTTCAGACGGTAACATCAATATCACTATTCCGGACAAGCTGGGAATGGACCTGTACGTGAAGGGTGAATCGCTAAATGTGCCGCTTTCTGACTTTTCAGGGCGGACGGAGAAACATTTGATAGACGGGACCTCCAATGGAGGTGGCATTGAGGTGAACCTTACCACCTCCGACGGAAGAATAACCTTAACATACCGCTAGCCGGAGTTTAGCATCGTGTCAGAGTGATGGCAGGTGAGCTTTCCCTGCCATGGCCGCCCGTAAGCGACCTTTCATGTATATCTCACAATAACTCTTTCGGCATTCAAAACTTTGGAGCATATTCATGGTGAAAAACGTACCTGCACCAAATGAAGAAACTCTCCTGTATTACGCTGATTTGTTTTGCTTTCGGAACGGTTGCCGCGCAAATTGTTGACGAAAAATCTATTGTGGCCGATGGAGCAACCGTAAAGCTGCTTGGCGATGGTTACAAGTTTACCGAGGGCCCTGCAGCCGATAAAGATGGAAACGTCTACTTTACCGACCAACCCAACAACAAGATTATTCGCTGGGATGCAGCCACTGGAGAACTAAGCACTTTTTCTGATGCAGCCGGCCGTTCCAACGGGCTGTATTTCGACAATAACGGCAATTTGCTAGCCTGCGCCGATATGGATAACCAGCTGTGGTCTTTCGGTATGGATGGAAAGCCTACCGTGCTGGTAGAAAACTTCGACGGAAAGCTACTCAATGGTCCCAACGATTTGTGGGTAGACGCCAAAGGTGGGATCTATTTTACCGATCCACTTTACAAAAGAGATTACTGGGAGCGGGACCCGGCTATGCAGCAGGATGGACAGCACGTGTATTATCTCAACCCGGAACGTACGGGCGTGGTACGGGTGGCCGACAATCTGAAACAACCAAACGGAATAGTAGGTACCCCCAACGGCAAAAAGCTATATGTGGCAGACATAGGCGACAAAAAGACTTACGTATACGACATTGAAAAAGACGGGACCTTATCAAACCGCTTGCTCTTTACCACCATGGGCTCCGACGGTATGACGATAGACCAGAAGGGCAATATTTACCTCACAGGAAGGGGCGTTACCATTTTTGATAAGAAGGGGCAGCAAATTGGTCATATACCCATTGATGAAGGGTGGACTGCCAACGTGACATTTGGTGGCAAAGACCGCAAGACGCTTTTCATTACCGCGATGGATTCAGTGTACGGGCTGCAGATGAAGGTAAGCGGGGCGAATTAACAAATCAGACTAATTAACTACGCTATTTCAACACACATGAAAAAATTATTGCACGCCTTTACTGCCTGCCTGATTTTTACAGCATTTGTCGCTCCTGAAGCGATAGCCCAGGTTGGGGTGGGCGCAAAGCCAACAAAAAAGGCTGAAGTTTACCTTGACGGCAGCCGCGAAATGCTTGACCAGAAATGGAACTATTGGAATGGCCCACGATTGTCGGCCGAGCTGCCCATTAAATGGCCTGTAGTAGAGGACCCTGTTGATGAAGGTACGGTAGTGAGTAGCAACGACCCCGCCGGTGCCGGAGGTAAATACGGCGCCGCTGATATTGTAACAAAAAAGGAATTTCGCGATTTCAGAGTGCACGTCGAGTTCCTGATTGTAAAAGAGGGAGGCAACAGCGGGGTGTACCTGCAAAACAGGTACGAAGTTCAGATTCTCGATGGCGACACGACCAAACACGGCCTGGGAGCAGTGATTAACGAAACACCTTCTCCCTACCATGCCTACAACGGGCTGGGCAAGTGGAACGCTTACGATATTGTGTTCAGAGCGGCCCGGTTTCAGGATGGAGTACGCACTGAAAGGGCGATGATGACCATGTACTTCAATGGAAAAAAGGTGCACACCAATCAGCAGATCAACCAGGTGTGGGGCGGGCCTAACTCGGGCATCGATGGGGGAAATGACGGTGGCAAGGGAATAACCGACACACCCGGCGGGCTGAAACTGCAGGCTGAAGGACATGAAGTGTACTACCGCAATATCTGGATTGAGGAACTAAACCTTAAAAAGGCTGATACCGATTTTTGAGGTTCAAACCTCAGGTGTGGCTGGTTAGTCAAACAGCTCTTCGTACACCAGCCCACTTGTTTCGCTTTCGAGCCGCACGTAGTTTACGCTGCCCGTGCCCTGGAAGCGGTACCGTACGCCGATCAGTTTTACGGGCGGAAAGGCCAGATTGAGGCCCTCGTAGGCTGCTTTTCCGTTTATCGATACCTTTCCCTCCTGGTTTTTTACTTCATAACGTACCTGCACCCAATCGTCGAAGTTTACCCCAAGCGGTGAAGGATCTTTCACCTTTCCCTTCATGTCGTACAGAGCGATTTCAGAGACGCAACCGGGAATGGACAGCGGCACAATCAAAGCTCCACCTTCAAATAAAAGATGGATTTCAGAATGCTGACAAACCGCAGAACCTTCGCTGTAGTCATTTTTAATTTCCGTTTCGAAAACAAAATTGTCTGTCAATATCCCTTCAAACTCCCTGATGTTGAAATAAGATACCCAGGGTACTCTAGGTTGCATTGGAATGTTCTTTTGATGCAGCAAGGGTAACGGAAGGCTCATTTGCCCATCGTGCACTGCTTCGTGGGCATCGAAATACACCGGCACAGGCTCCTGTTCAGCCACGGGCAGCCACTCCGGTGTTTTGATGTAGAGCGGATGCTCCTTTACGATGCTGTCGCCTACCACAAGTTTTGCCTGGAAAAAACCCGGGTAGTAGTAAATGGAAGAGTGCACTTTTTCGTGCGGCGAAACTTGCTGGCGGAGATTGGCATCCCACGATTGCTGTATATAAACAGGCTGCCCTGGTGCCGCCGCAGAGGCGTCGTAGTCGAAAATGACGCTGTTGGGCACCCCTTCCGAAACCATTTTTTTGCTGCTGAAGCTAAAAGAGGCGGCTTCTACCTTTGCGGCCTTGCCTTTGGAAGAGGTTACCAGGAAGTAGATGAGGAATGACGCAATCGCCAGCCCTGCCATTACCAGTAATATCAGCCGGGCAGGCATGCCGGTTTTAGTGTGAGTCTCAACGTTTCCCACCGCAGGCGAAGAGGCCGCACTTGCATGGCTCTGTTCAAATATCCGCCAGTTTTCGTAACCTAAAAATTGCACCAGCGCATTCAAAGTTGTAATGGTTGGCTTGCTGCCGTAGCTAATGGTGCCCCACAGCCGTTTGAGCGTGGCCACACTTAGCGAAGTGCCGGTTACGGCAAATATTTTTTCACTCAGTACCTTAAATTCCTGTGTGCTCCACTTCTCGCCAGCACCCCAGCCCAAACGGGTTTCTATCTGATTCAGACACTTTTGAAGGAGAATGTTTTCCGAATCATGCTGCATACCAAGATTGCTTGTTACCTTACCAGTTACCGTTGTCAACTTCCCGCAAGTTACACATCAAAAGCAGTTTTTGAATGAACTTGAGCAGATTTGAACCATCATGAGCAGCGCTAGTTACCGATGTGCAGATCGTATTGTCTTTTTTTGTGCATCATCATTTAAACATAACTTACATGAAGATCGCTTTTTACATACTACTTACCGTTCTCTTTTTCAGCACTCAAATTGCGGCGGCCGATCCAATCGATCATCCACGGATAAAGTGGAAATTTCAGTCGGATGCCCCCATTAGAGGCGCCGTAGCTACTGACACTGAGAGGATTTACTTTGGTAATTCGGATGGTACAATTTACTGCCTCGATAAAAGGACGGCGGCCGTTGTATGGCAATTTAAAACTGGCGGTTCGGTCAACTCGCAACCGCTGGTTAACGAGGGGAAACTGATTGTCCAAAGCAGGGACAACACAGTGTATGCGATTAACACGGCAGACGGCAGCCTTGCCTGGAAGTTTCTCATGCCCCGGCCTGCGCCGCATACCTGGGGGTGGGACTACTACGACGCATCGCCGGTGGTTTACGGCAAAAGTGTGTTGATTGGCTCCGGCGACCATAAACTTTACAGTCTTTCTATGGAAACCGGAAAGCAGCAATGGGCGTATGTTACCGGCGACAAAATAAGGGCCACACCCGTTGTGCTAAACGATAATGTTGTGGTAGGCTCTTTCGATGGCTTTCTTCATGTAGTGCAGGCCAAAACGGGCAAGCTGGTTAGTAAATTCCAAACCGAGGGGGTAGACTACTACGGCAAAGTGTATGGCTGGGACAGAACTTCCCTTGTCGGCCGCCCGGCAGTTGCGGGCAACATGCTGGTGATAGGATCGAGAGATGGCGGCTTGTACGGGCTGGATGTCAACACGCTGGAGAAAAAGTGGAGATTTAGCTACGGAAGTTCGTGGGTTGGTAGCGCCCCTGCTATTGACGGCCAGCAGGTGTTTGTTGGCTGGTCTGATGCACATGTGTTTTCCGCTCACGACATGGCCACGGGCAACGAACTTTGGAAGTTTAACGGGCATGCGTATTTCTATGCAAACCCGGTTGTTGATGCCACCAATGTATATGCAGGGTGCTTCAACGGGCACATTTATGCATTCAATAAGCAAACCGGCGCAGTAACGTGGGCTTATCAAACAGGGGGGGCGGTACTGTCGTCGCCTGTGCTGGAAGCCGGCGTGCTGTATGTAGGTAGCGACAACGGCTATTTGTATGCATTTGAAAATGGAGAGGAAACATTTATGGCTGTTTACGACATCGAAACGGAAAATGTCAATGAGTTGGTGGCGGATAAAAAGATAAAGCCCTACCTACTGGAGAGGGGATACCAGAGCCTGGATTCTACAAGCCTGGCTGGCTTTCTTACCAGCCGTATAGCCGATGGCAAACGCAGTACGGTGGTTTTTGCGCATCAGTACCTCACAAGAGACGTGGCTGGCGACAACGCCAACGAGAGTCTTCTGAAAAGGTATATGGATGCGGGTGGCAGGGTGGTTTGGTTGGGGTATTTCCCCAACTACTGGGTAGCAAACCGAGACCTCAAAATCGTAAATATTAACCCCAAATTTACGGAAGAGTTGCTTGAAATTCGGTTCGATGTAAATATGGACTTTGGCACATACTATGCCGCTGTGACCGATGAAGGAAAAAATTGGGGGCTGCCGCAGAAATTCACAGCACTGGGGTCGCCTTTTGCAAGTGGCCGAAATATTACGCCGCTCGCCTACAACGAGTTTGGAAGAATAGCAGCTTTCTATAAGCCGTTTGGCAGCAAGCCTTACGCCGGTTTCGTATATTTTCGGTCGTGGAGCTTGATGCCGATCAGAGAGACCGACCTGGAGGCGATCAGGTCGGTTGCCGAGTACGGATATTAATAAGACCAGGCTCCCGGGTTGCCTTCAATCCGGGAGCTGTTGCCCTGGCATTAGCAAGTTAGTCCAGGCCTTTGCCACCCAATACAACCAGATCGGCACCCTCTGGTTTGCCGGCTATCATGGGCATGCCCCGGCCAATCAGCTCTCTTACATTGGGTAGCTTCAACGAATTATCGTGGTCTTCTTCGCTGTCCCAAACCTCAAAAACTGAAACAGAATCCCGGTTTGCCTTGTCGATGCTTACAATGTAAACGCGGCATCCACGGGCGGAGGCCAAAATTTTGGAAGCTTCGAGAAGTACAGCCGCCAGATCTTCGCCCATTCCGGGTTTGGCCAGTAGCCGGGCAGTTAAGCCAAAGTATTGTTCTTCTGTCATCGGTATATAGTGCGTGTATCAGTTGTTCAAAAAAAGAGTCTGGGGTTCGCTTTTCCAAACTACTGCGTATTTTTGCGCCTATGCCCAAATACCGTCTGCTTTCACTTCAGGAACTGGAGAGCCTCCAAAAAGAATTCATCGATTTTCTCGTAGTAAACGGTATTGTAGCCGCCGACTGGGAGAAAATGAAGGCTGCCGAGCCTGGTAAGGCTGAAAAAATTGTGGAATTGTTTAGCGATGTGGTGATGGAAGGAGTGCTTCGCAAAATCGAGTTTATCGAAGTACGAACGAAAAAACACTTTTTCACTTATCAATGCCTCAGCGAAAAGATCGTTTTGATGGGCATTGAAGGCACAGGAGAGGCCGATTTTACCGATGCCGGGTTTTTGCGAAATGCCACATCAGGAGCAGTTCCCGATCTCCGGATTTTTACAACCGAGAAAAAATATTCCAAACCCAGGGAACAAGAACTTTTCGAAATGCTCCAAAACGGGCATGCTATTTCGGACGGAAGGCTGTTCAAAGCATTGGCTCTTTCCCTTGCCGACCAGCAGTGAGTACGCCTGCCTGGCGTGCAATCCGGTGTTTTCTACGCGGCCAAATCAGGCATACAACTCTTCACGCTGCGACAACACCTTTTCGCTTTCGACATACTCGTCGTACGTCATCAGCTTGTCGAGCGATCCGTTTGGTGTTAATTCCACTATGCGGTTGGCTATGGTCTGCGTAAACTGGTGGTCGTGCGAGGTAAATAGCACCGTGCCGGGAAAATCGACCAAAGCGTTGTTGAATGCCTGAATAGACTCCAGATCGAGGTGGTTGGTAGGCTCGTCGAGTATCAGCAAATTGCCCTGTGCAAGCATCATCCGGCTGATCATGCACCGCACTTTTTCGCCACCCGAAAGTACGCTTGCTTTTTTGAAAACTTCTTCGCCTGAGAACAACATCTTACCCAGAAAGCCCCGGATGTACACTTCGTCCTTGTCGCCTTCTGAAAACTGCCTCAACCAGTCGATCAGGTTGTCGCTGGTGTTGAAAAACTTATCGTTTTCGTTGGGTAAGTAGCCGGTAGTAATGGTTTGTCCAAACTTAAATTCGCCGCTGCTGGGTTTCAGCTCACCCATCAGTATGCGAAAGAAAGAGGTAATGGCCATGCTGTCTTTGCTTAGCACAGCTATCTTGTCGCCTTTGTTCACGAATAGATCCAGTCCTCTGAAAAGCGTTTTGCCATCTGCGGCATAGCTCAAATTTTTCACTTCGAGTATCTGGTCTCCCGCGGGGCGGGCCTGGGTGAAAATGATGGCCGGATACCGCCTCGTTGACGGCTGAATGTCGTCCACGTTAATCTTTTCAAGAAGCTTCCGGCGGCTGGTTGCCTGTTTCGATTTCGAAGCGTTGGCGCTAAAGCGTGCAATAAACTCCTGCAGCTCTTTCTTCTTTTCTTCTGCTTTTTTGTTGGCCGACGACCTTTGCTGCAAAGCCAGCTGGCTCGACTGGTACCAGAAGCTGTAGTTACCTGTATATAGCTTCACCTGGCTGAAGTCGATGTCGACCACGTGGGTACACACTGTATCGAGAAAATGGCGGTCGTGCGAAACTACAATCACCGTGTTCTTAAACTCAAGCAGGAAGTCCTCGAGCCAGCTTACGGTGTGAATGTCGAGGTCGTTGGTGGGTTCGTCGAGAATAAGGATGTCGGGGTTGCCAAAAAGTGCCTGTGCCAGCAGTACCCGCACTTTCATATTTCCGGGCAGCTCCTTCATTAGTTTGTAATGATCGGCCTCTACAAGCCCAAGTCCGCTCAAAAGTGCTGCGGCGTCGGATTCCGCATTCCAACCATCCATTTCAGCAAATTCAGCCTCCAATTCCGATGCTTTAATTCCGTCGGCTTCGGAGAAGTCCGGTTTTGCATATATGGCATCCTTTTCCTTTATAATGCTCCACAGCTTTTTGTGGCCCATCATCACGGTTTCTATTACGGGTATTTCGTCAAATTCGAAGTGATTCTGCTTTAAAACGGCCATCCGCTTGCCCGGGTCTATTGCTACGCTGCCGGAGTTGGGCGTTATTTCTCCGGAGAGGATTTTAAGGAAGGTAGACTTGCCGGCACCATTAGCGCCGATAACGCCGTAGCAGTTGCCCTGAACAAATTTTATGTTGACCTCATCAAATAATACACGCTTTCCAAATTGGAGAGAGACGTTTGAAGCAGCAATCATAGTTGGAGATTTTGCAATTGAGGCGCAAAGTTAGGGAAAGAAAGTGAGGAAAGTAAGCCCACCGTTTTTATTCGATGCAAAGGAAGGTTATTGGCAGGGATCACCTTCTTTTTGCAGGGTGCTGAAAGAAACGATGATTTTGTATAAAAAAATGCCCTTCTGCAGGAATTGCGTGTCCGCAGAAGGGCTTGTTTATTCTGAACCTTGTTTCTAATTTTTGGCAGGCGTAAGCATAATGTGCGCCCTGTGGGTGCCAGGGTCCATTATCCATGGTTGTCCGGCAAAGTCGGGCTTGGCAGGCAAGCCTGTTGTTTCGGGTGTTTCAAAGGGAAGGTACACCACGTAGCGGATGCTGCCGTTCGTTACTTCGCCGTTTTCCCAGTTCACGTCCTCGTCTTTACCGGAATACACGTACAAAATGCTTCCCTTGGGGATGTTCAACTTACCCGATTTTACCTCCGCTTCACGGGTGTCAAAAATTTCCTGGTAAGATTTTCCGGCCTTCTTCAGTTCCCGGCCACGAGCCATGAAAGGGTCAAGATCTTTTTGATAGCACGACACATTGAAGCCCTTTTGGTTGGGGTCGTCGGCCAGGCAAACCAAAGCATTGGTTCCTTTTCTAAGCTCGGTAAATTCGCCTTCCGGAGAGTAACCGTAAACCTTCGCACCGGCTTTCATTTCTTCCGGTGCAGCCAGCAGTGCGGTTTTTATTTGCATGTCGGCCGCCGGGGTTTTTTGCGCATTCGAGAAAGTGGCAATCGCCAAAAATGCAAATAGCACAAGTAGATTTTTCATAAAGATGTTCGTTTAAAAATTATCATCACTCTTCCATACCCAATGTTCGCTTCTAATATAATAAAAAACCGCACGACGGTAAGAAGTACGGCATAAGAGAGCAGGGCAATAGCATTCAAAATTTTTCTTTGAAATTCTTCTTTTCCCTTTAGGGGTAGGGGTAAAAAAAGAAGAATTTCAAGCCGTTTCACCCTTCAGGGTCGGCCCGACCCTGAAGGGTAAATAAACGGCTTTGAAATTTAATTTGACGAACCTGTTTTAATGCGATTGCCCTGCATAAGAGAGGTAGTTATAGACGTTGTATTCGGTATGCAAACCGATGCCTCAAACACCTCGGTTGCACAAATTAGCGAGGGTAATTGGTATGTGTGGCTGTCGTTCTGCAGTCGCTCTTGTGTAAAGAGGCGGACAGCGTTTTAAATTTCTACCTAAACGGCATTACATTATTTTTATTAAAAAAACTTTATACCTTACCGCCCGATACCATCGCACCTTCATACCTTAAACATAAAGAACAGACAGTGATTCGGTCATGAATACTATATTTTTTTCTTTTTTGCATGACACTCTGGTTAAGGTACAAGGGAAAAGTTGAAACAAATCTACTGGGCAGCACGAGGCCTTCCTCCTGGGGAATAGAATATTGGCGCGACAGGCTGTTCGTCAACATTATCACTTACATTCTTCCCGTTAGTATGGTGGCTTACGTTCCCGGCATGATCATGTGCTACGTGAGCGACCAGCCTTACATCGCGTTTTACGACACACTTGTGGTGGCTTTGGTAGCCCTTATTGCATTTAAGTCCGGCCTTGAACTAAGGCTGCGCAAAATGATCTTTCTTTTTTGCATCTACCTTCTGGCAGTGGTGTTGCTTTACTACATGGGCTCATTTGGCCCCGGGTTGCTCTACCTGCTGGCGTGCGTAATATTTGTAAGCCTCATTTATGAGGTAAGGATGGCGTGGTTTTCGGTAATCGTAAATTTTCTGATCTGTGTTTTTTTCACTTTTGCCATTCACTTTGGGTGGGTGGGAGTGGCCTTCGCGGAATACACGGCGGGTGCATGGATTGGCGTATCGGCCAACCAGGTATTGCTGAGTGTCATCTTTGCAGTATCGATTCATGTGCTCGTAAACGGTTTGCAGGAAACCATACGGCGTGAGCAGGAACTGCTGCAGCAGCAGCGGCAGGAGGGCAGAGACCTTAAGTCGGCCGTGCAGAAGCTGAAGATGAAAAATGAAGAGCTTGAGCAGTTTGCCTATATAGCTTCACACGATCTTCAGGAGCCTCTGAACACGATTTCGGGTTTGGTGCAAATCATTAAAATAGAAAAGGATAAGCCGGACCCATCGGAGTTTTTAAAGGGACTGAACTTTATTTCCAGCTCGGTTGAGCGGCTAAGGGTGCTGATACGGGGTTTGCTGGAGTACTCACGCCTGGGCGCCACCATCAGTCCGCAGCCTATTCATTGTGCCAACACCATTCGCAATGTAGTGCACGAGTTGCATGCTGCCATTTCGGGCTGTGGTGCCAGAATACAAATACTTGAATCGGTGGAAAACATGCCCGAAATAGTGGCGTGCCCTCTCAACATGAACCAGCTTTTTCAGAATTTGATAAGCAATGCGATTAAATTCAGAAAGGATGAGGTTTTGCCTGTTGTTCAAATCGATGTAAAAGACGTGGGCAGTTCGTGGCTTTTTTCGGTAACAGACAACGGTGTGGGAATAGACAGCTATCAGCTGGATAAAATTTTCATCATTTTTAAAAGGGCCCATGAGCAGCATCTGTATGCGGGTACAGGCATTGGACTGGCTTTCTGTAAAAAAATAGTAGAACTACATGGGGGGCGGATTTGGGTAAATTCGGAAGCGGGCAAGGGGAGCTCTTTTTATTTTACAATTTCCAAGTTTCTCGAATCGGAGAAAGCTGGCCAGCATACGGGAGTTCAAATGCACATCGACTCCATGCAGGAATAGGCGGAGAACGGCTGGAAAGAACGGCAGGGCCGGGGTTTAATTTTTTTTCGGGCGAAAGATGACGTCAAGCCGGTAGCTTCTGTTGGAAGCCAGTTCGTTGCCATTAAAATAACATACCGACTCGTTGTCGACTTCGAACACATTGTAGAACTCCAGGAGTCTTATCTCATTGTTGTTGGTGTATTCAACGAAGTGAAAAAATTGCGCCGGGTGACTTTTTGTTCCGAAGTAAATTTTGTCTTCAAAGGGATAATAAAAGGCAGCGAGCGTGTCTTTCGATGTGTGTACGAGCGAATATTCCGTGCAGCTGCTACACTTCTGATAAGTAGAAAGAGTAACTATTCGCCTGTAGAACCCTTCTTTACTGAAGCTTAGCTCTATTTGGGATTCCAGCCTTCCGAAATCCCCTGCTTTGTACCCTTCTATGTCTTCATAAAATTCACAGTCCCAATGAAACGTATTGTACTCACTTCCCCGGAATACATACCGGTCCGACTGCCAGGTGTGCGACGCAAGCAGTGCCTCTCCCGTTAGCTGAATCTCGTCAGCCGGCGCATCTGGCTCAGAACAGGCCATGAGCGCAAACAGGAGGTAGGGTGTGAAACGGGCCGTTAAGAAAGTGTTGCTCATGGGGGAATTTCAGAAATATACGCAGCAATTGGGTGATTAGCAATAGCTAAGCCGGGATGACAGATAAGCTACCCTGGAGTACTAACGATGGTTAACGAAATACCCATATACCTTCCAACCAACTCACCAGTCTTATAACACGGGCAGACCAGCTACGAAGCGGCAACATACAAAGTAGACAGGAAGAAAAACGCCACGGTCAGTCACTCCGCGAGGGTTTGGTGGGCTGCTTTGTAGTGCGGTGGCAGCCGAAACGGGTGGGTGTTTTTAGATAATTTATTAGGGGAAACACGCTGAAGGAAACATAAGTCAGGGAATGGCCTGAAACCTATCATATTATTATGGCTGCCAGGCGTAATAAATTGCATAGTTTTTTACACACAACAACGATTCAATGAACTCTCTATCCTCTCACACGCCGGCGTTTGCCGAACTTCCGGCAAATTCCCTGAACACCCAAGTATTGGCTGCCGTATCAGATGCCGTCATTACGCTGGATCTCGATTTAATGATCAGGTCGTGGAACCCGGGTGCGAAAAAAATTTACGAGTGGGAAGCAGAAGAGGCAATTGGAAAAAAAATTACGGAATTACTTGGCGCTAAAGCCACAGAGTATCAATATGCAAGCATCGGTAACTCCCAAGCCACGCATGACTCATGGGATTTCGAAGCCACTCACTACAAAAAAGACAAAACACTGCTCGATGTCCTTTGCCGGATAAGCGTATTGAAGAACTACGATGGGCAGCCAGCCGGATTTTTAACCGTTAACAGCGATATAACCAAGCCCCGAAGAGCCGAAAAACTTTCTATGCTTCAAACAACTGCCCTTAATGCTGCTACCCACGCCATTGTGATAACCGACAGCACCGGGAAGATTGAATGGGTGAATGAGGCTTTTACCCGGTTAACCGAGTACATGTTTTCAGAGGCTGTGGGCACCAATCTGTGGACCTTGAGCAGGTCGGAAATGCAGGATGCCCGGATGCTTGAAGAAATAAAGGAAAGACTGAGCGACGGCAAGACATGGACTGGCGAAATAATCAATTGCAGAAAGAACAATACCTATTATTATGAACGCATGACGATTGCACCTGTAAACGACACGGGGAATGCGGCGAGCCATTTAATTTGCACTAAACAGGACATTACTGCCCGAATAGTTGCCGAAAGTGAGCTGAAGAAACAGAACGATATTCTAAACAAGATTGCGTGGCTGCAAGCCCATAAGGTTCGCTCGCCGGTGGCCACACTTTTGGGGTTGGTTCAAATATTTAATATGAAGGATCCGGCCGATCCGCTCAATAGGGAGGTACTGCAATACGTGCAAACCACTGCGCAGCAACTCGACACGGTGATCAGGGAAATTGTTGAACAAAGCCAGCTGGGCGGAGCCGGCGAGGAAAGCCACTGCGAGTGAGCTAACCACCTACTACCTCGCCGCCATTGATGTGCAGCACCTGGCCTGTCATGTAGCTGGAGTCTTCTGACGCCAGGTACACATAGGCTGGTGCTACCTCTGAAGGCTGCCCTGCTCTTCCCATAGGGGTATCGCCCCCAAAATCGCTCACGCTGTGGAACGTGGAGGGTATCAGCGGCGTCCAGATAGGGCCGGGGGCCACCCCGTTTACCAGTATCCCCTTTGGTGCCAGGTTTTTGGCCAGCGAGCGGGTGAAGGACATGATCGCACCTTTGGTGGAAGCGTAGTCAATCAAATGTTCGCTGCCCCGGTAGCCCGTGACTGAGGTAGTATTGATGATGCGGCCTCCTTTTTTGATGAAGTTCAGCGCCTCGCGGGTAAAATGAAACATGGAGTAGATGTTTGTTTCGAATGTCCTTGCCAGGTGCTCATCGGTAATGTCTTGCAGAGCGTCTTCCGGATATTGCACCGCCGCATTATTCACCAAAATGTCCAGTTTTCCGAGGCGTTCTACTACTTTGTGTACTGCTTCCAGGCAAAACTGCTTATCACGAATATCTCCCGGTATCAGCACGCATTTTTGTCCTTCAGCCTCCACCATCTCCCGGGTCTTCCGGGCATCGTCGTCTTCGTTCAGGTAAACAACGGCCACATCTGCACCCTCCCGTGCAAAATGCACAGCTACCGCACGCCCAATGCCGCTGTCGCCACCGGTAATGAGTGCAACTTTACCTTTGAGTTTATCACTTCCTTTATACCCTTCCCTGATTATTTCGGGTTCTGGGTCCATCTCTGCTTCAATACCTGGTTGTTGCGACTGTGATTGTTCCGGAAATTTTGTGGGTTTCATATGCATTCAATTTTACAAGAGTCCGACTGGTGTACGTACAGCCTGCTTCAACTCATTATGTGTGTGTTTTCAATAATTTGCGCCTCTTCTTCCTCCTGAACCTCCCTGACCAGTAGCTTCAGTTGCTTCTCGGTATTTTTTTCCTGGTCGAGGGTTTCGGCTAATAATTCTGCCAGCGAATGCAAGCCCAGCCTTCGTGCGTATTGGTGCGCAGTGGTGTATTCGTCTATCTCGTACTGCTCTATTTTTCTCACAATGTTTATCAAGCCTTTTGCCAGGGCTGCGTGATGCTTCTCTTTTGCAAGCAACTTCTTCAGCTCTTTTACATAGCCCTCCATAGGGTTGCACCGTTCGCCCGATGGATCAATTCCCAGCGCATCCGATGCCTTTTCAAGTCTGTATTTTTGTCCTTTGGTTTCTTCTAAATGTATTTCTAAAATCCTTTTCAACTCCTCATTTCTGACTACGGAAATTAACATTGGAAGGACCTCAATTGCCTGTGTTTCTGCACTATGCAAGTCTTTTAGCTGATATTCCAGCAATTCCTGCAGCGTCCTTAACTTCTCGCTCATGATTCTTCAGTTTTTTCAGTGATGTGTCACGTTTGGTGCCAAAGGCTGTTGCATGGTGTGCAAGGGCTTCAATATTCTGTAATTCAAAGCTTTGAAATGAGGTTCCGTAAGCGGTACAAACGTTTGCGTAACCTTACTTTGAGGTGACATTTACTCAACTGTGGTGACAATTACCCTACAATGCCTACCACAGGTAGTTTAGCCAACCAAGAGTGCCGTTAGTTCTGTAATATATCCAGCTATTGAACGTTGGAAAGCGTAATTTCTTGTAATAAATTTCACTACAAGCTGTAGAATGGGCCGGCTGGAAAAAACGAAAGCCACCTTTCTATTTTAAAAAGGTGGCTTCCTGATGGGCCGCAACTGCTATGCTTCGGCTTTTTCGTTCACTTTTTCGAGTGCAATTTCATTCAGCAGACTGTCGGCATGCTTTTCTTCCTCCAGGGTTTCTTCCAGCAGGTCGGCTACTTTGTCGTGCCCGAGGCGCTGTGCATAGTGGCAGGCGGTTCCGTAGGCGGAAATTTCGTAATGCTCAACCCGTTGCGCCATGGCTATGATACCTGCATCAAGCACCTCTTTTTCGGCGTCTTCCTTCAAAAACTTTTCTGCTTCTTTAATCAGCCCTTCCACTGCCTTGCACTTATCGCCCGAAGGCTCAATGTTCAGCTCTTTACAGGCTTTTTCGATTCTCTTTTGCTGATTTTTGGTTTCCTTCAGGTGGGTTGAAAGTGCCTTTTTAAGTTCTTTGCTGCTAGCTTTTTCTTCCATTTTAGGAAGCGCTTCAATTATTTGGGTTTCGGCGCTGTACAGGTCCTGCAATTCATGCTCCAACAGGTCGTCCAGCGTTCTCAATTTTTTGCTCATGACTTTCCTTCGTTTTAAGGTGATACATTTTCACCGTAAACGACCATGGATAGTGCCAGCTTCGCCAACCTACGTGTAATCTGTTTGTCACTTATTATAACCTGCTAAAAATAAGCAGATTGCAAGCGGATAAAGCTTCCGCTTGAGGTAAGGCTAGCCCCGGCCTGTATGATGCTGTTGAAGAAATAATTGCCCAATGATTGTTGAAAATTTCCACCATGCATCATAGCAAACTGCAAATTTGCAGGCTCCGGTTCTGAAAATCACCGCTCTATGCTTTTGAGAACACCCGCCACAATTCCGTCCATGCTGGCACTGTCTATCCACCGGGCTACTATCACAAGGTCGTTTTCCTGGTCGACGTAGATCATATTGGTGCCAGCACCTAAATGGTAGAAAGCCGACGCCGGAGCACTTGGCAGCGACTTTTTTTCGTGGTTGAGAAAGAAATTCATAAAGCCGTAGGTGGGTTGAGCCGTCGTTGGGGTGCGGGCCATACCAAGCCATTTTTCAGAAATGAGCTGTTGCCCGTTCCAATTGCCATTGCGTAGGGTAAGGTAGCCAAAGCGCGCCTGGTCCCATGCGTTGATAAACATGCCACCACCCCAATGCGAGCCACCGCTAACAGACTGCACCGGCTTACCGTCCAGCACTATCCAGGAGTTTTCGTAACCGAGCCACCGCCAGGTGGGTGATGCACCTATGGGGTCCATAATCTGCTCTTTTAGCACTTCGGGCAGGGGCTTTCTCCAAATATTGAGAATGCAAAGGGCCAGCAGGTTTACGCGGGTGTCGTTATATTTATAAAAACTGCCCGGCTCGTTTCGCTCACGGCCAATCCACCCCTCGGTGTCGCGCGGAGGTCTGTCGGCCCAGTCGGGTTTGCCCCACAGCGTTCCTTCCCAGTCGCTGGTTTGCCGCAGCAGGTGGTCCCAGGTAATCTTGCGGTTGTGTTCGGTTTCAAATAACGGCAGCACATCGCTTTCGGTAAATGCATCCGATTTGTTGAGCGCCAGACGGGCGGGTTCGTATGGAATAACCGGGCCGATGTAGGGATACACCTTGTCATTCACGTCTTTGATGAGGCCCCGGTCGAATGCCAATCCCGCGGTGGTTGATAAGAAACTTTTGGCTACGCTGAAAGTCTGGTCTACCCGGTCGGGCTCGCCCCATTTCGCGACCACATACCCATTTTTAATAACAATACCAGTAGCTGGCCCGCGGTCTTTCAGTGGCCCCACTGCATCGCCAAAGGGCTCTCTTCCGAAGGTAAGATAATGTGCCTCCTTAAGGTTTTTGGATGCCTTCGATTCGCTTTGTACAGCAAAAGCAATGGCCTCGCTCAGCAGATTTGCATTAATTCCGACAGATTCGGGCGTTCTCTCTTCCCAACTTCCTGCCGGCGGGAAATATGGTCTGCCAGCCTTTGGCTTCTGAGCAAAAAGGGGTGAAGCAGCGAGGAACAGTAAGAGGATAGCAACAATTTGTGAGGTTCGAGGCAGGGGTTTCATAGGCTATAGTTGAATTGGGTTGGAGAAAATCAGCGCCTGCATGAGACGCCAATTTTCTACTTTTAACTTGTAAGAGCAGGCAACTATGCCTCTTCTCTTATCACGATCTTTTCCATCACATCACCTTGCCTGATGGAGTCAATTACCTCCAGCCCTTCGTACACTTTGCCAAATACGGTGTGGTTGCGGTCGAGGTGAGCCGTGTTTTTGCGGCTGTGGCAAATGAAAAACTGTGAGCCGCCGGTGTTTCGGCCCGCATGTGCCATGCTTAACACACCCCGGTCGTGGTATTGGTTTTCGCCATCTAACTCGCAATTGATTGTATAGCCCGGACCGCCGGAGCCGGTGCCTTTGGGACAACCACCCTGTATAACAAAGTCGGGGATAACCCTGTGAAATGTGAGTCCATCATAAAAACCGTGCGATGCCAGCTCAATAAAGTTGGCCACTGTTTTAGGAGCATCCTTTTCGAAGAACTTGATTTTCATTACACCCTTTTTGGTGTGTATTTCTGCAATTTGCATGTTTATAGATATTATTTACTGTAAATTCAGCTTTAAGGTGTCACGGTACTTTAGTTTCGACACAACACCCAAAAGTACGACATGTTATGCATTTGATCTCTAAAATATTGACACGAGGTTCATTTGTATTGGCTATTGTTTTGTGCGGGCGACCTATTACCTATGGGCAAACGGCCACGCTGGCAGGAAAAGTGGTGGAGGAGGCAACCGGCGACCCACTTCCTTTTGCCAATGTTTTTATAAACAACACCACTATTGGCACCACCACCGCTCCCGACGGCACTTTTGAGTTAAGAAACATTCCCCTGGGGTCGGTGAGCCTGGTGGTTTCTTACATCGGCTACAAAAGCGTGACCTACAGCTTCGACCTGGAGGAAAATGTGGTGCTTACCAATGCGATTGCCCTTGAATTCAGCGACGAAGAGCTGGACGAACTTGAGGTGGCGACAACGAGAGACAGGCGCTGGGAGCGACGCTTCCAACGATTTCAAAAGGTTTTTCTGGGTACTTCAGCGTTTGCAGCACAGTGCAGCATTGTCAATCCGTGGGTTTTAGAATTTTCAGAAGAGCGGGGGAAAGATGGTTTCACCGCGATATCGCAAGTGCCCCTTGAAATAAACAACTACGCCCTGGGATATCGTATTTTTTACCACCTCAGGTTTTTCAATGCAGCCAGCAATACATTTTTCTTTACCGGAAGTGCGCGGTTTGTGGAAATGGAAGCCGACTCTTCGGCTCAAAAGGCTACTTGGGTAAAAAACCGAATGGAAGCTTACCAGGGGTCGGCCCGCCACCTCTTTAAGGCCATCCTGTTCAATAACATACTCGAAGGGCAGCTAATGGAGGAGGGGTTCATGGTATATCAGGCCAAGCCAGGCCACGAAAACAACAGTGCAAGATCTCCGTTCTTTTCAAAAGAAAGCGGCGTGACTGTGGAGCCCCTCGTCACCGACGGACTGGTGACGCCGTCTTACCGGTCGGGCCTTTACAGAATTCTATTAAGTGGGAGGATCGAAGTACATTTCAGCCGGTCGCTTGGTGAACCTCAAAATGTGTTTTATAAAGATCTTCCGTTCGAAATTTCCTGGATTGAAGTACAGGCCGATTTTGTGGACGTAACCAAGGAAGGTGTAGACCAACGGCCCGACAGGCTGGTAGTTTCAGGTGCAATGCTGGAAGGCAGGGTAGCCAAAATGCTTCCGCACGACTACGTGCCGGCCAACCAGCATTACTGATACCTACCGGATGGCCTCTTTCACCGCAGCTACGTTCTTCGGCGAATTGCCAATATATATTTTGCCGTCGATAAGAAACACCGGACGCTTCAGAAAGGTATACTCATCAAGGATGTACTTTCGATAGTCGTCTTCCCCGAGGTTTTTGTCCTTAAGTCCCCATTCCTTGTATTTCATAGCCACTCTCGAAAACAGCGCTTCATACGATCCCGCCAGCGCTTTCATTTCATCAAGTTGTGCGGGTGTAATTTTTTCAGTTTTGATATCCTGGTACTCGAATTCGCTCCCGATGCCAAGCTCTTTAATTATTCGCTGGCAGGTGGTGCACGAGGAGAGATGATATGCTTTTTTCATTTGGCAAAGAAAAGAAAATGTATTCCTAATTCCGTCCGAAGCAGCCACTGATTCTCAATCGCACTGGTATGAAATGGTTTGGCAGGCGCTTAGATCCGGTCAAGCTGCTGTTTGGTAAATTCGTTTTGCTCTTCGCCGGTATTAAGCGTGCTTTTTGGCTCGAACAGCAATATCCATGCGGGCTCTGCGCCTGTGTGCGGGCGATGTTCCACCCCCCTGGGAACCACAATCATATCGCCTGCTTCTAGCGTTTGAAGCCCATCGCGAAACTCGATGTGCAATGTGCCTTTTACCACATAAAAAAGCTCATCTTCATTTTCGTGGTGGTGCCAGGGAAAGTCGCCATGTACTTTGGCTATTTTCACGTACTGCCCGTTCAATTCGCCTACTATCCTGGGGTGCCAGAAATCGTCGAATGCGGAGAATTTTTCAAGAAGGTTGAATTTTTTCATGAGGAGTAGTTTTATGATTTTGATGCTTTAAAAGGCCCGCCTGTTTCCACCCAAATTTTTCGATTAGCATAACAAACTGGCTGGGAAATGCAGCTTCCAGCGTTATGGCATTCAGGGTAACCGGGTGTCTCAAGCACAATCTTCTGGCATGCAGCATCAGCTGTGTAGTGCCAAGCTGATCTCTGAACATCCGGTTGTGCCGAAGATCGCCGTAGGTGGTGTCGCCTATGATGGGGTGCGCCAAATGATTGAAATGCCGCCGGAGCTGATGCATGCGCCCTGTGCGTGGGCTCATTTTTACCAGCGAGTACCTTGAGGTTGGGTATTTATTCACAGCAATAGGAAGCTCAACGGTTTGGAGACGTTCGAACACCGTAACGGCATCTTGTATTTTGCCGGTCTCGTGCTTTACCAGTGGCTCTTCAATAATTCCTGTTTCTGCTACATAGCCCCGCACTATAGCCACATACTCTTTTTTCACTGCTCCGGAGGTAAACTCCTGCTGCAGCGCCACCACCTCGGCCGGGGCAAATGCAAACAACAACACACCGGAGGTAGCCCGGTCGAGCCGGTGGACCGGGTAAACCTTTCTGCCGCAAATTTCAGCCAGCGCCTCATTGGCAAAAAATTCTCTTTCTTCGGCAATTTTTGTTCGATGCACCAGCAAGCCGCCCGGTTTGTTGAGGGCGACGAGGTAGTCGTCCTGAAAAATAATATCTTTGGAACTGATAGGCGCCTCTGAAGTCATATACAAAGCCTGGAATTTTCCTTTTTTTGAACAAAAACAAAGCTAAAAGATTACTATCACGTATGAACCATCCTGACGCACTAAAAGACGTAGCTAAATTTCACCGCACTTTCGGCCATCCAGTACTGCCCGAGCCGGCGATTCCCTCGGCGGATAGATGCCAATTGAGGATTAACCTGCTGGCCGAGGAGCTGAAGGAGCTTGAAGAAGGTATTAAAAATGGCGATATTGTAGAGATTGCCGATGCCCTGTGCGACTTGCAATACGTGCTTAGTGGAGCAGTGCTGGAGTTTGGACTTGGCGAAAAATTCAAATCACTTTTTGATGAGGTGCAGCGCTCCAATATGAGCAAGACCTGTAAAACGGTAAAAGAAGCCGAAGAAACAATGGCACACTATCAGGCGCAAGGCGTGGAATGTTTCTATGAAGAAGCGGGTGGTGTTTACCTGGTGTTTAGAGCGGGCGACAGAAAAACACTAAAGTCTATTTACTATTCGCCGGCAGATTTGCGATCGACGCTCTTATAAAGAGTGGTCCGATAGGTGAGTTGGGGGAAGTGCTAGGTTAATTTGTCTTCTATTTCAAGGATATCGGGACAAATTTTTTGCACCGGCAGAGCCATCGACTTATTGACCTGGAATAAATAGTAGCTGATGCCTAAGAGAATTTACTTTTTTACATTGCTTCCGGCTTCTGTTGCCCTGCTGCTGTTCCTCAACTACAAGGAAAGGAACGCCTACTACCTGACAATTAAAAAAATTGAGCTTACGGAGATAGACAGTGTAAGGCCCGTTACCGACTCGCTGGTGGCTCCGATACTGTACAACGGTGTGAAAGGCATCATCGGGCTTTCACCGGAAGACGCAAAGCAGGCATTCATATCGATTATGCTCCCGTCCATTTTAATGGTGAAGTATAAAATTTCTCTTGATATGGAGCGGATAAAGGAACTGAAAGAAAAGGAAGTATGGTCGACTGCCGACAGCCTTTTTTTTGAAGAACAAGGCGATTACTACAAAACCTTCGATCACAATTTGCTGATACGGCGAATGCGCACTCATCCTAATAGCATTATTTTGGCACAGGCTGCAGTGGAGAGCGGATGGGGTAGCTCACGTTTTTTTACCGAAGCCAACAATGCGTTTGGTATATGGTCGTACCGTGCCGATGAACCGCGGATACGGGCAAGCTATACACGTGCCGGAAATCCTGTTTACCTGAGGAAGTACCCCGATTTAGCTGCTTCTGTTTACGATTATTTTGGTGTGGTGGCAAGGGCACGGGCATACCGCCAATTTCGGCTGGCGAGAGATACAACCGACAACCTAGAAGTTCTACTACCCCTGCTTAGGTATTATTCAGAAAAGAGAGAGGAGTACGTAACCCAACTGGAAACGATTATCAGACAAAATAACCTCACCTTGTACGACACCTATCAACTGGACCACACCTATTTCATAAAAGTAGATATCTTTAGTTTGTTTGGATATGATATCGATACCACAATTTCTGCTGCTACTTTTCCTCCTGAACCCTCGGCCGTACAGTTCGACCTCAAACCAGCCAGGCTACAATAGAGAGGTAGTTTCCTTTATGTATCATCGGGTGGGCGATGCCCGGTACCCCTCAACCAACATTAGTACGCAGCAATTTGAAGCGCATCTTCGTTACCTGAAGGATCATCAATACCGTGTAGTGAATCTTAGTGAGGCGATAAAATACCTGCGCCAGCCGGGCGAATATGAAAAGGTGGCGGTGATAACCATCGACGACGGCTACAAGAGTTTTTTCAACAACGGGTTTCCGCTGCTAAAGCAATATGGATTTACCGCAACGCTGTTTGTGAACACCGAAACCGTGGGTGGCAACTCATACATGAATTGGGAAGACCTGAGGGCTTATCGTGATGCTGGAATGGAAATTGGCAACCACACGCATTCGCACGGCTATTTTCTTGACCTGGCCGAAAGCGAAAGATACGCTGAGTTTAAAAGAGAACTGGAGGTGAGCCAACGGTTGTTGAGGGAAAACCTGGACATACAGCCCAAAGTGTTTGCTTACCCGTTTGGCGAATTTGATGAACGGATGAAGGATATTTTGAAGGAGGCAGGCTTTGATGCCGCCGCTGCACAAAACTCAGGAGTAATACATGCAGCAAGCGACATGTATGCGTTGCCGCGATTTCCCATAGCGACGGGGTTTGGAGAGATAGAAAAGTTTAGCTCCAAGGCCAGGATGAGGGCGCTGAAGGTAGAAAAGAAGGTACCTGAAAGCTACCTGTTGCCTGCGGGCGTGTCGAAGCCGGTTTTGGAACTCGTATTACCGAAAGAAAACCTCCTGCCAAACTCTATCCAGTGCTTCGTACAAAGCGGGGAGTGCACGCTCGAAAAAAAGGAGCAGGAGGGGAGGATAGTTCTGAAAGCCACATCTGCCACCGCGATTAAAAGCCGCCGCACACTTTACACTATCACTGTGCAAGATGCAGACGGCAACTGGCATTGGTTCAGCCATTTGTGGATTGATACTGGCAAGCGGTGATCGGTGATTCGGTAATTTGTGATCGGTAGTAGATAATCTGAGTCGGCTGTTTAGCGGCTTTACTAAACTTACTCCAAATACGGAGGTCGTATCATCCGCCATTTCTTTTCAACAACAGGTTCGCCCGGTTGCAAAAGTATAGCTAAATGTTAAAAGGCCACCGACTTAAACACCTAAACACTTACAGACTTAAACACTTCAAACCACTATATTCACAATCCGGTTTGGCACCACGATTACTTTTTTAGGTGTTTTGCCTTCGGTCCATTTGGTAACGGCTTCTTCGGCCAACACGGCCTTTTCCACCTCGGAAGCTACGGCATCCACAGCAAAGCTCATTTTATGCCGCATTTTGCCATTAATGCTGATGGGGTACTCAAAGGTGTTTTCTTTGATGTATTCGGCGTTAAATTCCGGAAAGCGTGAGATGGTGATGCTCTCCGTTTGTCCCAGCTTCTCCCAAAGCTCCTCGGCAATGTGAGGTGCAAAAGGAGCCAGCAGCTGCACAAATGGCCCCAGCACGTCCTTTTTGTTGCATTTCAGGTCGGTGAGCTCGTTTACGCAGATCATAAAACTGCTGACGGAGGTATTGAACGAAAGCTTTTCGATATCTTCCGTCACCTTTTTGATGGTTTTGTGCAGCACCTTCAATTCGTCGGCAGTGGCTTTGGCGGTTGAAAGGTGAAGGTTTCCCCGGTCGTCGTGAAAAAGCCGCCAGGTTTTGCGAAGGAACTTGAACACGCCGTCGATGCCATGGGTATTCCACGGCTTGAACTGCTCCAGCGGGCCCAGAAACATCTCGTATAACCGCAAAGTGTCGGCGCCGTATTTTTCAATTACATCGTCGGGGTTTACCACGTTGAATTTCGACTTGGACATTTTTTCAACCTCGGAGCCGCAGATGTATTTTCCATTTTCAAGTATAAATTCGGCCTTTTCCGCATCCTTGTTGAATCTTTTATACTTCTCAAGATCGAGCACATCGCTGTCTACAATGTTTACATCCACATGCAGCGCCGAAGTATCGTACTGTTTTCTCAGATTGTAAGAAACATACTTGTTTTCGCCCTTTACCCGGTAAACAAAATTGGATCTTCCCTGTATCATTCCCTGGTTTACCAGCTTTGTGGCATATTCATCCACGTTTACGTAGCCGAGGTCGTACAAAAATTTCGTCCAAAAGCGGGAATACAGCAAGTGACCCGTGGCATGCTCCGAACCCCCAATGTACAAGTCTACTGCCTTCCAGTATTGCTGGGCTTCTTTGCTGCAGAACTCTTCCTCGTTATGCGGGTCCATGTAGCGAAAGAAGTACCAGCTTGAGCCCGCCCAGCCGGGCATAGTGGTGGTTTCATAGGGGTAACCCTCAGCCGTTTTAAAGTCTTTGGCCCGGGCAAGGGGTGGTTCGCCATCTTCAGTTGGCAGAAATTTGTCTACTTCCGGAAGTTCCAGCGGCAGCTGATCGTCTTCAAGCAGGTAGGGGATGCCGTTTTTGAAATAGACAGGGATAGGCTCACCCCAATACCTCTGCCGGCCGAAAATAGCATCACGCATCCGGTAATTGATTTTCCGGACGCCGATTCCCTTTTCCTCCACAAAATCGATAGCTTTTTCAATGGCATCCAGGGGGGCGAGCCCATTTAAAATCCCCGAATTGACCATGATGCCTTCTTTGGTTGGATCAGCTTCCGTGTCGGTAATATTTTGGCGGTCGATAATCTTCGGAATGGGAAGATTAAAGTGTTTTGCAAAGTCGAAGTCCCGCTGGTCGCCGCTGGGCACGGCCATTACTGCACCGGTGCCGTAGCCGGCAAGCACGTAATCGGCTATGTAGATGGGTACCTTTTCGTCGTTGAAGGGGTTGATGGCATAGGCACCTGTAAAAACTCCCGAAACGGTTTTTACATCGCTCATGCGTTCTCTCTCGGAGCGGTTTTTAGCCACTTCCGCATATTTTTCCACCTCAGCGCTTTGTTGGTGGGTGGTTATTTCCGCTACAAGCTCATGTTCCGGCGCCAGCACCATAAAGCTTACACCATAAATAGTATCGATACGGGTGGTAAAAACCCTGATTTTTTTATCGGATCCTGCAATGGCAAAATCCACTTCAGCGCCTTGCGATTTGCCGATCCAGTTGCGCTGCATTTCTTTAATAGGCTCCGGCCAGTCGATGCGGTCGAGCCCTTCGAGCAGGCGGTTGGCGTAGGCGGTGATGCGCATGCTCCACTGCGGCATTTTTTTTCTGATTACCGGGTGGCCGCCACGTTCTGAAAAGCCGTCTTTTACTTCATCGTTGGAAAGCACAGTGCCCAGTGCAGGGCACCAGTTCACGGTTGTTTCGTTAATGTAGGTGAGCCGGTATTTCAGCAGCATCCGCTGCTTGTCCTCGTCCGGCATCGAGTTCCATTGGGCAGCGGTAAATGCGGGCGTATCTTCGTCGCAAACGGCATCGATGCCCTTATTCCCTTCTCTCTCAAATGCCGCAACCAGTGTTTCCACAGGCTCGGCTTTGTCGCTGGCGTTGTTGTACCAGCTGTTGAAAAGCTGCTTGAATATCCACTGAGTCCATTTGTAGAAAGACGGATCGCTTGTTTGTACTTCGCGCTCCCAGTCGTAGGAAAAGCCGATGTTTTTCAGCTGCTCTTTGTACCGGTTGATGTTGGTTTCGGTGGTAATGGCCGGATGCTGCCCGGTTTGGATGGCGTATTGTTCGGCAGGCAAACCGAAGGAGTCGAATCCCATGGGATGCAGTACGTTGTAGCCCTGCATGCGCTTAAAACGGCTTACGATATCGGAGGCAATGTAGCCGAGCGGATGGCCCACGTGCAGACCTGCCCCCGAGGGGTAGGGGAACATATCCAAAGCATAATATTTTGGCTTTGAGGTATCAGTTCCGGTTTTGTAAATCTGCTTATCCTTCCAGATCTGCTGCCATTTTTTCTCGATTTCCCTGAAGTTGTATTCAGCCATTTTAGCCCGGTTTTTACAATTAGCTCGCAAAATTAAACAATAGGCTCATAAATGAGAGACTTTTGGCAAAATCCTGAAAGGTTTCTTCCGGCACCTGGCAGATTAATTTTTATAACATGGAAACCTGATATAAAAACCTGCGTCCTTTCCTGTGTAATAATGATAAACTAATGAAGTCAAACGTTTTTTTAGGCTTAGCAGTAACTTTTCTCACCGTTGGCGGGTACGGTCATGCGCAAACTATCACGTATAAGTCTGACACCACACAGCGCCAGGATACAGTTCCTTCTTCGGCCACCGAAGAGCAGCCGCAGCAAAAGGAGACATATGAGGATGGCGACAGAACGATCCGGTACTACGAAACGCTGCCGTCTGACAGGGATAATGTTACGAGATATTATGTAAAGAGGAAGTCGGGTCGCAGCGACATTAAAACCCTTTCCGGCAGCCTGAACCACAGCGGCGGATTCGGTGCTTTCTCATTTCGGGCCACGGAATTCAGGGGAGAGACTATGGTGCTGGGGGGCGTAAGGGGAGGCTGGATAGTGAACAGAACCCTCGGAATAGGCGTGGAAGCGCACGGAATTATTCCCACTGCCAAGTTTAACGACATTGTGGCAAATGAAAGGGTGGTAACGTTGGGTGGCTATGGTGGCCTGTTTCTGGAGCCGATATTTTTCAGCAACCAGGTGGTGCACATTACCTTTCCGGTTTCGGCAGGTTCCGGCTGGCTTGGTTATCATTACGACTGGGAAGACTACGGCGGCTCAACCACGAGCCCTTTGGCCGGTGACTTGGTGGAAGGCGACGTATTTTGGTATGTGGAACCCGGCGTGAATCTCGAAATCAACGTGGCACTAAATTTCAGACTTGCCCTTGGCGTAAGCAAACGTTTCACGCAGGACCTCGACCTTCAAAATACCCAAGGCAGCGACTTTGATGCGCTTAATTATTTTCTAACGTTAAAGATCGGTAGTTTCTGAAAAGCCGGCAGTTGACCGAGTCGGTAGTCGGTAAGTGGTAACCGGTATGTGGTTATTCGGTTATCAGTTATCAGTGTTCTCCTTGGTCTGATTCCTCTCCGACCAACTGCTGAGGTTCTGGCTTCAGCTTTACCCCTTGGTCTGAGTCCTCTCAGACCAAATGCTGAGCAACGACATCAGCCTTTGGTTTTGCCGTTGGGTGGACTTCTGCTGCTGGCCTGTGAGACACGAGGCCAGGGGATGGGCTTTTTGTCCCTTGGTCTGAGTCCTCTCAGACCAACTGCCGGGTTCTGACATCAGCCTTTGTGGTTTTGCCGTTGGGTGGGCTTTTATTGCTGGCCTGTGAGACACGAGGCCAGGGGATTGGTTTTTACTGCTGGCTTGCGAGACACGAGGCCAGGGATGATAAAAAGTCAGCATTCGATGGTCGACTGTCCACAGCAATTTCGTTGAATATGGAGTGTTGCAGTCAGCCTGTTGACTCTGAACTTTAAACTCTGAACTTTAAACT
>CBFGTI010000025.1:0-48275 GCA_965651695.1 uncultured Imperialibacter sp.
AAATTCAACCCGGCGGTGATGTGCGGTGCAATCGCCTGAGACCAGGGCAATAGACAGGAAAAGTGGAAGATGCGGGAACGGCTTTGACGCTAGCGGCTGCTCAGCCGGTCAATACCATTTACAATGAGAAGAAGGCTTACACAAATTTCATGTGGCATATAAAAGCAAAAACCCAGACGACAGCCCGGGTTTTGAAGCTTACAGCTTTAAATGCAGTTTCCTATGTGGCCCAAGTTTTGCCTACCTCGGCAAACGGCACGCAGCCTTCGTATTTGCCGGGGATTGCCTGATACCGCAACACCTGTGTAGCGCCCACTTCAGAGGTAAAGAAGCCTAATACTGTAAGCTCTTTGATAGACAGGAAAAATGGCCGTTCTCCTTGCTTCAGTATTTCCAGTGCCGCCTGATTTTCTGCCTGAACAATAGCAAGCTTTTTGTCGGCATCCAGTTTGGTGAAGGGGTCTCCTTCCTGCTCTTCTACTTTTTTGCCAAAAGCATCAAGGCCTTCCATAAATTTCTTTTTAGCCTCTGCAGGGTAGGTCTCATGCACCATTTTTTCGATAAAGGCCGGCACACCCACATCTTTTGCCCCCGGGGTATCCGTGGCCGGAATAATTGTTTCGGCTATTGCTTCAATCAGCCGTGCCTGGTCTTCGCTTACATATTTTGGCGTCCAGTATAGGCCCGGTTCGGTAGAGCAACCGTTCAAAAACCCAATAACAGTGGGAGCCGAAACAGTAGCTCCCATGAATAGGGCCGTCTTTTTTATTAATTCTCTTCTGTTCATGGAAGTGCTGTTTACAAGTTCATCTTTTTCAATTCAGAAACCGCGAAGTCTGCCGCCCTCGCACTAAGTGCCATGTAGGTGAGCGATGGATTGACGCAGGAAGCGGACGTCATGGCAGAACCGTCGGTCACAAACACGTTTTTGGCGGCATGCACCTGGTTCCATTTGTTGAGCACCGAGGTTTTAGGATCTCGTCCCATTCTGGCAGTACCCATTTCGTGAATACCAAGCCCTGGCCCCCCGGCGTCATCATAAGATCTCACGTTTTTCAGTCCGGCGGCTTCGAGCATCGCTACGGCCTGATCCTTCATGTCTTTCCGCATAGCAAGTTCATTTTCTTTGATCTCGCAGTCGAAGGTAACAGTAGGCATGCCCCACTTATCTTTTACATCATTATTTACTACCATTTTATTCTCGTGGTAGGGGAGCATTTCGCCAAAGCCTGTCATGCCCATACTCCATTTGCCTGGCGTGGTAAGCATTTCTTTTAGTTGCGGGCCCACGGCCATTTCAGAAACGCCTCTCATGAAGCCATCGCGGCTGGCGCCACCCTGGTAGCCGTATCCTCGCACGAAGTCCGGATGCTTTTTATCGAGATTTCTAAAGCGTGGGATATAAATGCCGTTTGGCCTGCGGCCAATGTAGTACTCCTCCTCAAAACCTTCATATTCCCCGTTGGCACCTACCCGGAAGTGGTGGTCCATCAGGTTGTGTCCAAGCTCGCCACTGTCGTTGCCCAGCCCGTTCGGGAAACGGTCCGAAATCGAGTTGAGCATAATGAGGGTGCTATTAACGGTGGATGCATTCAGAAAGATCACCTTCGCAAAGTATTCAACACTTTCCAGGGTTTCCGAGTCAATTACCCGCACGCCGGTAGCCTTGCCGAGCTTTTCGTCATAAATTACCGAATGAACGATCGAATTGGGCCTGAGTGTCATGTTGCCTGTAGCTTCAGCCGCCGGAAGCGTGGACGAATTGCTGCTGAAATAGCCACCAAAAGGGCATCCTCTCATACACAGGTTACGATACATGCACTGGCCCCGGCCATTGTGGTTTTGCGTAAGGTTCGCTGACCGTCCCATGGTCATAATCCTGTCCTTAAACTCCGCCTCAATCCGCTGCTTCACATGCTTTTCAAGGCAGTTCATTTCCATCGCCGGCAGGTACTTGCCGTCGGGCAGCCCTGGCCAGTTGTCTGCACTGCCATTTACACCAATAAACGACTCCACATAGTCGTACCACGGAGCAAGGTCTTTGTATCGGATTGGCCAGTCTACGGCGATTCCGTCTCTTGCATTGGCTTCAAAATCGAACTCGCCCAGCCGGTAGCTTTGGCGCCCCCACATAATTGATCTGCCGCCGACGTGGTAACCCCTAATCCAGTCGAAGCGCTTTACTTCGGTATAAGGCTGGTCGGTATCCTTCAGCCACCAGTGTTTGGTGGAGTTGCGGATGGTATAGCCGGTACGCATTTGTTTTTCGTAGTGCTTGGCCTCCTCGGCTGTTACCCGGTCGGCATTTTCCAGCTCCCACGGGTTTAAATTCATGGTGGGGTAATCGGTTACGTGCCGTACCAGACGCCCACGTTCCAGCACCAAAGTTTTGAGGCCTTTTTCGGTGAGTTCTTTTGCGGACCAACCGCCACTTATGCCCGTACCCACCACAATAGCATCGTAGGTGTTTTCCTGTTTCGCTTTCAGATTAAGATTCATGAATACAGATGTAGTTAATTAAGTATTATCTATTGTATTGTCGCTTTCACCTCAAAATATAGAAAAACTTTTCAGTTTGTGGCCCCGCCCAATGTAAAATCATGTCAGGCGACTCTGCTAGTTATGGAACTGAAATGGTTGACCCGAAGAACAACGCATTGAGAAACAGCTTGTTGGTGCCGTACCAGTAGCCCCTGAAATTGGGGTTGTCGGTAAACAAAATAGTCCGGCCCCTGCCGCTTCCATCCAACAAGATAGACGCCGATTCCTTTACTTTCTGCACGTTGGCGGGTGTTACAAAGCCGGCGAGCCATGGATTGCTTGTATACTGCGCCACCGTGCGGAAAGGGCTGTCGCTGGGTTTAAGGAAAATGGAACTGTTTCTGTACACAGGTACTTTTCTGCTGGAGAAGCCAAAGCCAATGGGGCTGGTAATGTCGAGATCGGCCTCAAAAATTACCCCTCCTATGCTTTGCGAACCATAAAAATTCCTCGCGTCGTCATAGTCCATTCTTACCGGCTTCGTCTGATCTTTGTTTTCAATCAATTTCTCCTTTACCAGACCTTTTGAAACAGCCCAGCTGGTCGCTCCTTTTTGAGTAATTAAAGTGCCACCCCCTTTTGTCCACGTTTTCAGTTCCTCTACAAAACTGTCGGGAAGGTCGTTGTAGTTTCCGTGCACAAGCAAAATTGTGTTGTAGTCGTTTAATCTTACCTGGCTAACGTCGGACTTGTCGACCTTGGTAAAGGGCATGCCTACCTTGCTGTCGAGGAGGTGCCATACCTCTCCGGCTTCGGTGTATTGGATCCCATCTCCCACAATCATCATCAGCTTTGGCAGAGAAATAGTGCGGAAGCTGCTTGAGCCAAGCCCTACACCGGTAGCACTATAACCAGAAGATAGCGCATCGAAAGACAGCCCGGAGAGCTCAGATGCCTCTTTAACCAATGCAAAAAGCCGGTCTGCATCCATTTGCTGGTCGGCCACGGGTATTAAGATGGTTCCGTAGCCATAGTCTCTTTCCTGACCCTTGAGTGTTGCTTTCATTGGCTGATAAGCAACCTTGGCATACACGCCATTTTTCAACAAGTGGTAAAGCGCTTTTGGGGCAAAATACTCTCTCCAGTCGAGCAGGTAGGCATACGTGGCTTTTTCAACGTTTGGTGCGGCTACCGGTAGCGAAGTTACTTCGGCTCCCAGCGAGGCGGCCTTGGCGCGAATTTCCCCGTGAGGTAACCCGTAGGCCAGTACCATCGTCCATGTGGAAGCGTCGTAAAATACCGAGTCGTCAAACTGCTTTACTTTTTCAAAAACCGTTCTCACCATGCGGTACTGCCGCTGGTTTGTGGGCACCACGTACGATTTGCCGGTTTCGAAGCGCTGGCCCGCAATAGTTTGCGTGGCAGGGTTCTCGTAAACCTTTATGCGGTGCCGCAGCAGCAGATCGAGAAACGCCTGGGTGCGGCCCGTATCGAAAGCATCGCCAAAAATGTAAGCCTTTACCGGGTCGGCGGCTCCCTGCTTTACGCTTTCCTCGAAAAACTCCCGCATGTGGCGCTGAAAAACCTCCTTTTCCTTTACTACGCCTTCCACGGTTGCCAGGCTCGTGGCCAGGTGGTTTCTTATGGTAAAGGCAAAGGTAATGTCTTTGGTGGTGGTGTTTTGCAGATGCCCACGGCTGCTGGCTTGCTCGAAGGTTACGCCTAACCCACCGTGAATGTCGGAATACGTGGCACCATAGCCGGGGTAAGAGTTGTCGTACTGTTCTCTCAGAAAATAAAGCGAGCCAATTTCATCCAGCGCCTGGTGAAAGTACCGCGCCATGAGCGGGTTCAGCACGTCGTAATTTTTTCTGCCTACCACGGGGTTTTCCGACCCGTATGGTTTGGTGGGTTCAAAAAAGTAGGTACTGTTTGTTCCCATCTCATGAAAATCAGTCACCATGTTAGGGTACCACTTCTGGTGCCAGTCTATTCGGTTCTGGCTTTCGGCATGGGCAAGCGGCAGCCAGTCGCGGTTCATGTCGTACCAGTAATGATTGGTACGTCCGCCGGGCCATACTTCATTGTGTTCCCTGTCGGCAGGGTCGGCCACCGGGGGAAAGCCCTTGTGCATATTTGCCCAGTTGGCGTGGCGGTCACGGCCGTCGGGGTTCAGCGAGGGTTCGATGTGGATAACAGCCTTCTGCCTGTATTCTTCAGCCTCAGTGTCATTGGAGGCTACCAGGTAGTAGGCGGTAAGGAGAGCAGCCTCAGCAGAGCTTGGCTCGTTGCCATGCACGTTGTAGCCAAGGTGGATGATGGCGGGCAGCTTTGAAATATCAGGCATTGGCTGCGCGGGGTCGGTAAGTGTCAGGTGTTCGGTGCGAATGCGCTCCAGGTTGGCGTGGTTCTGGGGGCTGGTAACGGTAAGCACCACCTGCGCCCGTCGCTCATAAGTGTAGCCAATGTTTTGCACGGTAGCGCGGTCCGATAGCTCCGCCAGCTTTTGCATGTAGGCCACAATATTGTCGTGGCGGGTGTGCCATTCGCCGATCGGGTAGCCGAGAAACTCCTCCGGACTCGGAATTTTGGGGTCGAAGTTGCTTTTGGACGGGAAAAAGTAGCTGTTTTGGGCGATGCCTGCTACGGAGTAGAGCACGCAGACGAGAGAGAGGGTTATACGTTGCATTGTGGTGATTTTCAGTGTTACACTCAAATTTACCATGCGGCATCGGGTACTCAATAGATTTGGGATGAATGGCGGGCAATGGAATTATTTATTCCGGTTCGGAAGCAAAAACAACCGATGATGTGGTAAATTTCCCGCAGGATTATTTGCATATTTAAGATCATGTATGCCATTATCGACGTAGAAACCACAGGCGGCAGTCCCCAGTATTCCAAAATGACGGAAATAGCCGTTTTTGTGCACGATGGCCTGCAAGTAGTAAAAGAATTCACCACGCTTCTTAACCCGGAGTGCAACATTCCCGCGTTCATCACCAACCTTACTGGCATTACCAATGAGATGGTGGAAGACGCCCCGAAATTTTATGAAGTCGCGAAGCACATTGTAGAGCTGACGGAGGGATGTATTTTTGTGGGGCACAATGTAAACTTCGACTATAGCTTTGTAAAAAGTGAGTTTAAGAAGCTGGGCTATGAATACAAGAGAGATACGCTCTGCACCGTAAAGCTCAGCCGGAAGCTGCTACCCGGCAAACCTTCCTACAGCCTTGGCAACTTATGCAGGTCGCTCGGCATACCGCTGGAAAACCGGCACCGTGCGGCCGGCGATGCGCTGGCCACGGTAAAGCTGGTGGAAATGCTCTTGCAGTCGGATGGTAAAAAAGTGTTTTCTGATGCGCTGCAGAAGAACTTTGAGCCTGGGCAGGTCAACGAATTTCTGCATTGGCATGAGGTTGCAAGCTTGCCCGAGGAACCTGGCGTTTACTATTTCCACAATCAAAAGGGCGATATCCTTTACATTGGCAAGAGCAGGAATATCCGGAGCCGGGTGTTTCAGCACCTGAAAAAACCGGTAGGTATAAAGGGGAGGGAGCTTAAGGCGAAGGTAGCATCTATAAGTTTCGAGGCCACCGGCAGCGAGCTTGTTGCTTTGTTGCTCGAAAGTGAGGAAATCAAGCGGCATCAGCCCATGTACAACCGCACGCAACTCCGCAATTCGTTTCAGTACGGTATTTTTGCCGACCTCCAGATCGACGGCTACATTCATTTCAAAATAAAGAAAGCAAGCGACAAGGCCGACCCGTTCGTAGTGTGCTCATCTGAGGAGGAATCGTACAAAATACTGCGGAGGCTGGTGAAAAAATTTCAGCTTTGCCCCCATATTGCCGGCCTCGAGCGCCAAATGCAACACGACCGACCCTGCTTCGACTACACGCTGCAGCGCTGCCAGGGGGCGTGCATCGGGCAGGAAAATGCCGACAGCTACAACGAGCGGGCAGCTTTGGCTATGCATTCCTGGCAGTTTCGCCATCCCAATATCTTCATTTTCGACAAGGGCAGGCATCATGAAGAAAAAACCATTATCTGCATAGAAAACGGAAACTACCGCGGCTACGGGTTTGCCGACGCCGATCTGCTGGGCACTAACCCAGAAGTTATTCGCGACTTCATTCAGCCACGGCGACCCAACCGCGAGGTGAACCGGCTTATCCATCGCTACCTCGAAACCAAAAAGGTGGAGGCAGTGGTGAAGTTTTAGCGAGAACATACGGTTTTTATGCAATTTTCAAGTTGGTTGAAAATTGCATAAATATCTCCCACCCATTAATCGCCTGCCTCACTCCGGAAAGCCACTCTTATCGATATTGGGTATGATCTTCAGCGCATTTTTGTAGTAAACTTTCTTCAGTACTTCGTCGGGCAAGTCCAGCCCATACATCCTCCAGAAGGCGTGGTAGCGTTTGTAATAGGGAAAATATTCATCGGCAGTTTCTAGTACCCTGAAATAGGTATAGTATTCTTCGGGGTTGTAAGCATCCTTCCCGAACAGGATGCGGTCCTGGTACTTGATAAAGAATTGCTTGGCAAACCTTGGCTGGCGACCCAACTCAGCTATTATCGCTCCGATTTCGGTATACATATTGGGCATTTCATCCATTAGCTGGCCGAGTTTGGCCAGGTCGTTGGCATACCAGCCAAAGTGAGCGTTGATGAACCTGGTGTTTTTGTGCTTGCGAAAAACATTATGCTGTTCAGCAATAATTTGCTCCCAGGGCACTGGGTTTGTTGCCGAGCGTTTCCTTCCCGGGTGGGTTTTCAGCTCAAGCCATCGCTCGTTGTTTTCGTCAAACGGATCCCAGAACGACTTCGGATCCGCCGAGTGGATAAGCACCGGAATACCAAGCTCGCCGCATTTGGCCCATACGGGGTCGATCCGTGGGTCGTCCACTGCTACCCGCTTGCCTGTGCCGTCGGTTACGCTGAACCCCAAACTTTTGTAGATTTTCAAACCATTAGCACCGTCCTTCACGTCTTGTTCGAGCGATGCTGCCGCCTTTTCCCCCCATTCAGGATCATCTATTCCGGTAAAATCAAGGTTGGTGAAGATAATAAACCGGTTGGGATAGTTCTTCTTCACATTGTCGAGTACCTCCAGCAGGTAGCCGCGGCTGCCCCTGCCCCTGCCGCTCAGGTTCACCATCACACCCATGTTCAGGTCGTCCATCTCTTTTACAAGCGGTGCCAGATCCTGCTGGTTCATCCTGAATTGATGGTTATGCACATCCACAAATGGGTATTTGGCTTTTTTAACCGGGTGCTCCGGCACAACCAGCGTGGAAGGCGGGTCGTACTTTTCCCAATCCAGCACCGGCGCCTGCTCGGCCTCCTGGGCATTCGAACCGGAAACAATACCGGCAATAAAGAAACAAATCCAAACGGTTGGGCGGTATAATCGCATCATAAGCTATTCATTAACATCTTTCTAATTACGAAACTACACAGCCTATAAGGACTAACCCTACAGGAGCGGTTTATAACACACATTAAAAGGTTGCGATAACCGACAATTTGCCGGATACCAGGGCGTTGTTGCGGAATTGGGCGAGATCGCTTAACTTTGTTAGAATACAAATTATTAGTATAACAACAATTTTCCCGAAAAATGAACACCCTTTATCAAACACCCCAAAAGGAGCTGGCAACAACCGAGGATTTTCTCCCTCTGTTTGGTACCGACTATATTGAGCTGTATGTCGGCAATGCACTGCAGGCGGCTCATTATTACAAAACTGCATTCGGCTTTCAGTCTCTGGCCTTTTGCGGCCTCGAAACCGGAGTGAAAGACAGAACCTCTTATGTATTGGTTCAGGACAAGATCCGGCTGGTTTTAACTACTCCTTTAAAAGGGGACACGGAAATCGGCCAGCATATCGACAAGCACGGCGACGGCGTAAAGGTAGTTGCGCTATGGGTGGAGGATGCACGCAAAGCCTTTGAGGAAACAACAAGCCGTGGCGCCAAACCTTATATGGAGCCAGAGGTGGAAAAGGACGAACATGGTGAGGTAGTACGGTCGGGCATTTATACCTATGGAGATACCGTGCATATTTTTGTGGAAAGGAAAAACTACAACGGCGTATTCCTGCCTGGGTACAAGCCATGGCAGAATTCATATAACCCACGGCCCATCGGCCTCAAATATGTCGACCACATGGTGGGCAATGTTGGCTGGGGCGAAATGAACAAGTGGGTTGATTTTTATGGAAGAGTGATGGGCTTTTCGCAGCTCGTTTCGTTCGACGACAAAGATATTTCTACCGAGTACACTGCCCTCATGAGTAAAGTAATGAGCAATGGGAATGGTAGAATTAAATTCCCGATCAACGAACCGGCAGAGGGTGCTAAAAAGAGTCAGGTGGAGGAGTATCTCGACTTTTACAACGGCCCGGGTATCCAGCATATAGCGGTGGCAACCGACAATATCATTAAAACCGTTACCGAACTGCAGGAGCGTGGAGTGGAATTTTTGCACGTGCCCACTACGTATTACGACGACCTCATCGACCGTGTGGGTAAAATAGATGAAGATTTAGAACCGCTCAAAAAGCTGGGTATTCTCGTAGATCGAGACGATGAGGGGTATCTCCTGCAAATATTTACAAAGCCAGTAGAGCCGCGCCCTACCATGTTTTTTGAGATTATTCAAAGAAAGGGAGCAAAATCGTTTGGCAAGGGCAACTTCAAGGCGCTTTTCGAGGCCATAGAAAGGGAGCAGGAGCTTCGGGGTACATTGTAAAGTTAAATAAAGCGCTCCCGGGCTTTTGCCGGGGAGCGCTTGCTTATAACGCAACAGCTGCAGTTTGCGCTAACTCTCTGTTAACATAATGCAAGACAAATACGGATTTCTAATCGAAGTTGCTTCCAGGCAAATAAAGCAGGCTTTTCAGAAAAGATTGCAGGAAGCCGGGCTGGATATCACAGTGGACCAATGGGTGGTAATGGATAAGCTTTCCGCAGGACCCATGTCGCAGATAAAAGTGGCGGAGGCAGTGTACAAAGACGCACCAACCCTTACCCGTATTATAGATCTGCTATGCCACAAGGGTTTCGCACACCGGCAAATGGACCCGCTCGACCGCCGCAAGTTTCAGGTAGCCCTTACTAATGCAGGCATGAAAATGTTTGCCAGGGTACAGCCACTAATGGAAGGGTTTAGAAAAGAAGGTTGGACTGGCCTCTCGCAGCAAGACTACGAGCACCTCCACCGCATCATGTCGGCCATTCTCCACAATTTTAAAATTGAAACCGCCGGATCTTTAAGCGACTTCACTTCGGTTTCGGATAGTAAAGCAGCCTGATTTGACTCCACAAAATATAAAAAGCTGATGCTCGTTCATTAATGGCCTGTGATGTATTTGTAAGCTTTGTGGTGAGCTATCTTTTGATACCCCATCATAGAAACTTAAGTGTGTGGCATTGGGGTTGTTATGTATTATTTTAATCTTTGGTGTATGAAATTTTTAAGCTGTGTTTTATTCATTTTGTTTTTTGCTACTGGGTTAGTTAGTGCCCAAACGTCTCGCGACGTCGGGTCTTCTTCTCAAAAACAGGGCGCCCAGTACAATACAAAACAAAAAGTGAAAAAAGGGAAAAAGCTGAAGAAAGGTAAATACGATCAGCTTGTGGATGAGTATGAAGACCGGATGAAGGCCAATGCCAAAGCGCATAAAAAGGCTGCTAAAGAAATGGAAAAGCCGCAATACTCAGACCAGTCCTATTTCGGCCATAAAAGGCCACCTAAAAAGAGACCATTGGGCAAGAGAAAATTTTGCAAGGAATGTGGAATTGTACATTAACGTTTCCTGCTGGCATTTGTTAGCTCACAATGCAGAACATCAACCGCTTTATAGAACACACCAACCTTTCGCCGACCATCAGCGATCGTGACGTAGACCGCCTGGTAGCTGAAGCAAAGGAATTCAGTTTTTGCGGCGTATGCGTGCCGCCTTTCTGGGTGAAGAGGGCTCAGCGTGAAGTTGGTGCCGCCGATATACAGCTGGTAACAGTGATCGGTTTTCCGCTCGGTTATCAGATGACGGAGACCAAGCTGGAAGAAATACGTCTTGCATTGAGAGATGGGGCCAATGAAATCGATATGGTAATGAACATCTCTGCCTTTAAAATGAACCACCCGTGGTTTAAAATTGATATCGCCAAATGTGCCCGCCTTGTGCACGACCATGAGGCGCAGATAAAAGTGATTTTAGAAACTGCGCTTTTAACGGAAGAGGAGATTAGCCGGGCCGCCACTATAGCCAAAGATGCGGGTGCCGATTTTATAAAAACCAGCACAGGAACTGCCGGCGGAGGTGCAAAAATCAGTGACATTAAGCTGCTGCGAAGCATTATGCCTTCCCAGGTTGGTATTAAAGCATCAGGAGGTATAAAGACACTGGCAGATGCGCAAGCTTTCGTACAAGCCGGTGCCGACCGGATTGGCACCTCTTCGGGTGTATCTGTTTTCAAAGAAAGCCTTCAGTAATTACCGTTCAATGTTTGTTAGCAAGTCGCGGCGGTGCATCCTCGCGCGGGAGGAGTTCCAGCACCCATTAACCCGGCTGCATTGAATACATTTGTTAATCGCTATTTGTTTTTTCGCTAGGAATTTTCATTTTTCACCCGAAATCTATAAACAAGGCATGGTCTGCTATCAAATACGGGTAAAGGGTAAAGTACAAGGCGTTTTTTACCGGGCAAGCACTAAAACCAGGGCTGATGAGCTCGGAGTGCGGGGTTGGGTAAAAAACGAACCCGATGGCAGCGTGCTCATTGAGGCTGAAGGCACGAAAGATAAGCTCATCGACCTCATTTTATGGTGCAAGCGTGGCCCCGACCATGCCAACGTAGATAGCATTGAACGAAAAGAAGTGCCCGTGAAATACTACGACGGCTTTATGATTATGCATTAAGCCACAGGGCAATCGCATTTAAAACAGATTCGTCAAAATAGAATTTCAAAGCCTTTTATTTACCCTTCCAGGTCGCCGACGTGGAAAGGGCCGCCCGGCAGGGTAAAAAAAGATGAATTTCAAAGAAAAATTTGAAAGCGATTACCCGGCATTAAGCCACCTTCATTGGCACAATGCCGCGGTTTTTGTAGACCTTCACATCAAAATGGCTATTGACAAAGATTCGCAAACGGTTTTCTGCCAGTTCGCCCTGCCGGCGATTTTTGCAAAAAACTGTAGCGGCCAGTACAGCCTTTAAAAACTGTGGTTTCTGGCAAAACTCCTTCATCCATTGCACAAAACCTTCTTTCCATTCTTCGCAGTACTTTTCGTAATGCGTACGCCCATCCCACAAAAACTCGAGCTGGTTATTGCCAAACTTAAAGCGGTAAATGCCGGAAATGGTGGTGTAAAAGGTATGCAGATAGATCAACTGATTTTTTTCGTAGTTGCGAACCCGTATGGAGGTATCGTCGTTGAGGCCCAGCGGATTATAAAGATGGTGATAAGCTACTTTTGAGTACTGAATCAGTTGGGTGAGAAGGTCGGGCTCGAGGTCTTGCTGAACTTGTTTTAGGATGTAGTTTTTATCGTAAGGAAAAAATCGTTGATCCATTCATCGGCATGTTTGGGCAAATATAGGGCTTTCCTGTAAACTGTGACATATTTTATTCAGTTTCTGAGTTTTTTCCGGCCGTTGGTTCACCGGACTGTTTTCTTTCAGCTTCCTTCACTAATTTAGTCCTTTCAAAACAACACCCTCCTTCTTTGTCTGAAGGCTCTCCCTGGAAAATCGAAGTCCTTTGAAACGGCATGATGCCGGCAGTTCCGAACGATCGCTTCCGCACGGCTCTTAGCGCCGAAGAGTGTATCGCCAGGCAAGGGTTTTGCCAAATTTACTTTCTGATGGTAAGTGACTGAAAGACAGTAACATTATGTTAATTATATGTTATATCTTTTTTTCAAAAACATAGTGAAAAGTTAACGGGGTTATATCAATCCAAAGTGCAATATGGGTTAGCTTTGCAGCGCACGGAAAAATCGATTCGAAAACTCTTTTAGTAACCAACAAAACAAAACATGAGGAGACTTTTACTATTAGTATTTGCGTTGGTGCTGGTGCTCGCCGCCAGTCCAATGTTCGCCCAGGGAACAACCACGTCGGCCATCACCGGCCAGGTTGTAGACGCCAACGGAGAAGCGCTTCCCGGAGCTACCGTTTTAGCAATACATGAGCCATCGGGCACCACCTATGGAAGCGTAACTGCCCTTAACGGCGGGTTCAACATACCAAATATGCGAGTGGGCGGCCCCTATACTGTAACTGTAAACTTCGTGGGTTATAGCGAAGCCAGGTATAACGACATTGTCCTTCGGCTGGGCAGTGCTACGTCGTTGAACGTTACCCTCAGCGAGGGTACCACTGAGCTCGAAGAGGTTGTGATAGCCTCGGACCGCAGCGATATCTTCAGCAGCGACAGAACCGGGGCTTCCACCAACCTGTCGAACGAAACGATCGCCGATTTGCCAACGATCAACAGAAATATCAGCGATTTCACAAGGCTTACTCCGCAGAGCAACGGAGGGAGCTTTGCCGGTAGAGACGAACGATTCAATAACTACACTATAGATGGCAACATCTACAACAACAACTTCGGGCTTGGTTCAGGGCAGTTTGCAGCATCAAACCCTATAAGCCTTGATGCCATCGAAGAAATTCAGGTAAACCTGGCACCTTTCGACGTGCGCCAGGGTGGCTTCACCGGTGCCAGCGTAAATGCAATTACTCGCAGCGGAACCAACGAACTATCTGCTTCCGGATATTTTTATACTAGAAATGAGAAGTTAACCGGGAGCAAAATTGGCGACACCGAATTGAACGTGGCCGATGCGTTTAACAGAATAATTGGTGCAAGAGTTGGCGGCCCGATTATTAAAGACAAACTGTTCTTTTTTGTGAGCTTGGAGCAGGAAAGCGCCTCTAATCCTGGTTTTCAAAAAGTAGCGTCAAGGCCGGGACTCACTCCCGACGGACTTACAGTATCGAGAGTGCCTGCCGACCAGCTGGAATTTGTAAGCGAAAGACTGGCGAGCCTTTATGGCTACGAAACAGGGCCTTATGAGAATTACGATTTTGGCAGTGAGGGCCTGAGGATAAACGCAAGGCTCGACTTCAACATCAACCAGTCCAACAAGTTTATGGTGCGCTTTAACAGGTACGATGCCTTCACTGACGTTGGAGTAAACGGCAATAGCTTGAGATACAATCCTTCGGCCCTACGCTATTTCAACACCAACCGTTTTGGCATTGAAGCGATGAACTTCCGCAATAGCCACTACTCAGTCGACAACAATGTTACGTCTGTGGTGGGCGAGCTAAATTCAACCTTTGGTTCAAATATTTCCAACAACCTCAACATAGGCTTTACCGATGTATCTGACCCGATAAGGGGCATTCCCGGCGGACAAGACTTCCCCTTTATAGAGATACTTGAACCAGATGAGCAAGGCAATCTGCTGTACTACATGACGATCGGTAACGAGTTGTTTTCGGTAGGCAACCTGCTCGAAAATAAGATACTGAATATCACCGACAACGTGACCATTTTTAAAGGAAAGCATACCTATACGGCAGGCGTGAATTTTGAATACATGACTTTCAAAAACGCCTTCAATCCCGTGGTAAATGGCCTCTACCGCTACAATAGCTACGACGATTTTGTGGCGTCGGTAATTGACGGCGACGACACAATTGAGCCAGCGCTGTTCCTTCAGGGGTACTCCTACCGCGGCATCAACGACATCCCGACGGACGACACCGCTTTTGGACAAGCTGGCCTGTATGTGCAGGATGAAATGCAAGTGAGCAGGAACCTGAAGCTAACCGGTGGCCTTAGAGTTGACTTTCAGTACTACCCGATCGATCTGCCGGCTAATGAAAACCTCGATGCTCTAAACCTGGAGTTTACCAACCCTCAAACCGGCGACATTATTAAACCCGATGTGAGCAAGCTGCCTCCTGTGCGTCCGCTCTGGTCTCCCCGGATTGGATTTAATTGGGATGCCAACGGCGACGGTAACACGCAGGTACGTGGCGGCACGGGAGTCTTCTCCGGCCGGATTCCTTTCGTGTGGATTTCAAACCAGGTGAATGGCAACGGAGTAACCCGCGGTGGCTACGGCCTTACCCCTGGCCAATGGGGCACAGGCAGCAATCCAACGTGGGACGGCTTTCAGTCGGACGTAACCTACTACCGGCCTAACCCCGAAACGCTTAGTGCACAGGTATCAAACAGCCTTGCTATTACCGACGAAGACTTTAGGTTTCCGCAGGTTTGGAGAACCAACCTGGCTGTTGACCAGAAATTTGGAGAAGGTTGGATAGTAACGCTTGAAGGGATAGTTAACAAAGACATCAACAGTCCGCTGGCTGTGAATATCAATACCAACGAGCCATCTGCCAGAATCAGCTCCCCTTATGAGTACCCGTATTGGGCCGCCGGCACGTATTATGACAACACCAGCTTCAGAGACGTCATTCTGCTTACTAACACCAATAAGGGCTACTATGCGTCGCTTACTGCACAGGCTCGCAGAGACTTCGGCAACGGCTTGAACGCCAGCCTTGCCTACACCAGAAGCGTTTCGAAAGACTATGGCTTGGAAGGTGGATCGCAAGCCTCTTCGTTGTGGCCATTTGCGGTTGTCGACAGCAGAAATGATCCGGAAATCGGTTTTTCAAGGTTCGATGTTCCCAACAGGATTGTGGGCTATCTTAGCTACACTACCGAAAACATTGTGCCTAAGTTTCCCACTACAGTTTCGCTGTTCTATGAAGGCGGAGACAGAGGTCGCTATAGCTACACTTATTCCGGTAACTTTGGAGATGGCGCTGCCCGCCTGATGTACATCCCCGAAAATCAGTCGGAGGCTAATCTGATCGACATTGTTGACTCAGGTACCGGAGAGGTGGTGCTGGACGCTGACGCACAATGGGACATACTGGATGCGTACATTGAGCAGGACAAATACCTGAGCAAACACAGAGGAGAAGTAGCTGAAAGAAATGGTGCCAAATTACCATGGCTCAACCGCTTCGATCTGCGCATTGTTCAGGATATATCAATCGTATCCAAGCACAAGTTTCAGCTTACCTTTGATGTGCTAAACTTCGGCAATCTGATCAGCAGCACATGGGGAATTGGTAAAACGCCTTATCAGACGAACCTACTTTCATTCCGCGGAATCGATGGAAGTAACAATGCCCAGTTCACACTTAACACAATTTCCGGAACGTCGGATTACCCGACCGAAAGCTTCCGCGACATTGTTGCCGTTAGCCAAACATGGAGTGCGCAGTTTGGAGTGCGCTATATTTTTAACTGATACTGGCGCAAGCACATTAAACAATAAGGCCCTCGAAAGAGGGCTTTTTTTATGCTTGTACGTCACCAACTCTGTCCCAACTGTATCTTAAAATCACTCTCAACAGCATTCATCCACCAGCGGTAGCTATTTAGTTTGCATTTCACGCCATTTATTTACTACTCAACCCGCTTGCCACAAAGCCAAAACAAATTGTCAGTTGGGGCGTTTTTGGTGGTACTTTTGTCTTTACTAAAGTGTGAATTTCAGGAACCTAATTCGGTTCTATCAGTCATTTGTATGAAAAAGAGTGTAAGAAGGGGATTATTTTATGTGATAGTGTTGGCTGTGCTATTTTTCCTTGCCGACCGCAAGTTCAAGTTTTTTTCAGGAGAGGATTCCAGCGCCGAAACAGCGGTGGTTGGCGGTGGCCAGGCAATTTTGCCAGTGAGTGCTACCGTGGTAAAACCTCGTTCGCTCGATGATAAGCTGGTGGTTACCGGCACGCTGATGGCCAATGAAGCGGTTGAAATTACCTCGGAAGTAACTGGCATCGTGGAAAAAATTTACTTTAAAGAAGGCTCTAAAATCAGACGCGGCGACTTATTGCTTACACTCAACGTAGCCGACCAGGAAGCCCAGCTCGAGAAGCTCAAATTTTCGAAAAAGCTGATCGAAACCAGCGAGTATCGCCAGCGTCAGTTGCTGGAAAAGGAAGCCATTAGCCAGGAGGAATATGATATAGCGCTGACTGAGGTAAACACGATTAACGCCGACATTAAAGTGTTGGAGGCCCAAATTGCCAAAAGCAAAATAAGGGCGCCCTTCGATGGTGTGATAGGCTTGAGATACATTAGCGACGGTGCCTTTATCAATTCGAGCACACGTATAGCCAGCCTCATTAACATAAACCCGATGAAAATCGAGTTCAGTATTCCGGGCAAGTATGGAGTAGTAGTGGGCGATGGAGACAAGATTTTTTTTACAACAGACGCTTCCACAAAGGTATATGAAGGACGAGTGTATGCTGTAGAGCCGCAAATCGATCAGGCTACCCGAACTTTGCGGATAAGGGCCATTAGTGATAACAGGGAAGGTGACCTGTTTCCGGGCTTGTTTGCCAAGGTAGAAGTAGTGCTTAACCACAAGGAGAATGCGTTGATGGTGCCATCCATAGCCGTAGTGAACGATCTTTCCGGACACAAGGTTTTTCTGGAAAAGGGCGGAAAGGTAGTCGAGCAAAAGGTGGAGGTAGGAATTCGTACAGCTACCGAGATAGAGATAGTAGACGGTATAAATGTCAACGATACCGTGATTACTTCCGGCTTGCTTCAAATTCGTCCCGGCTCGTCAGTCGAAGTCACATCTTATAATTAAATAGTTTAACCATGGCAGGTCTATCCAGTGTAAGTATTAACAGGCCCGTATTGGCTGTGGTAATGTCGCTTGTCATCATAATTTTCGGCATTATCGGGTTTAGCTTTCTCGGTGTGCGGGAGTACCCCAGCGTAGACCCGCCTATTATTTCTGTAAGCACCTCCTATACAGGCGCCAACGCAAGCATCATTGAGTCGCAGATTACCGAACCATTGGAGGAGTCGATAAATGGCATTGCCGGTATAAAAAGCCTCAGCTCAGTAAGCCGCGATGGCCAAAGTACCATTACCGTGGAGTTTGACCTGGAGGTGGACCTTGAGGCAGCAGCCAACGATGTGAGGGACAGGGTTTCGAGAGCAGTAAACAACCTCCCGCCCGACTGCGATCCCCCTTCAGTGAGAAAGGCCGATGCAGATGCTACGCCGCTGGTGTTTCTAAACGTAAAAAGCGACAAACGTACACTGCTGGAGCTATCTGACATAGCCGAAAATACCTTCAAGGAACGACTTCAGACAATAAAAGGAGTAGCCGCCGTCCAAATTTGGGGAGAGCGCAGGTACTCAATGCGCCTGTGGATGGATCCGGCAAAACTTGCCGCCTACAATCTCACGCCGCTGGAAGTGTTAAATGCCGTAACGAGCGACAACGTAGAGCTGCCCTCGGGCAGGGTAGAGGGCACCAACACTGAACTTACTGTGCGCACCATGGGGCGTATTTCTACGCCCGAAGAGTTTAATAACTTGATTATCAAAGAAGATGGTAATAACGTAGTAAGGTTTAGCGATGTAGGCAAGGCAGAACTTGGCTCCGAAAACGAGCGTACCGTGCTAAAACGCGACGGTGTGCCAATGGTGGGCGTGGTACTCCAGCCACAGCCCGGTTCCAATATTATCGAAATCGTAGATGAATTTTATAACCGTCTTGAGTTCATTAAAAAGGATTTGCCTGCCGACATCGAGCTTGGAATCGGCTTTGATGTATCCGACTATGTACGCAAATCTATTACGGAAGTACAGGAAACCGTGTTTCTCGCCTTTGTGCTTGTTGTGCTTATCATTTTTGCCTTTCTGAGGGACTGGCGTACCACGCTTATCCCCATGGCAACTATTCCTATTTCTCTTATAGGCACTTTCTTTATTATGTATCTGGCCGGCTTTTCCATCAATGTATTAACCTTGCTTGGCATAGTGCTTTCCATTGGCCTTGTGGTGGACGACACCATTGTGGTGCTTGAAAATATCTATACGAAAATTGAAGACGGGATGACGCCCCTTGAGGCAGGGATTGAAGGATCAAAGGAGATCTTTTTTGCAGTTATATCCACTACCGTGGCGCTGGTTGCGGTTTTTATGCCGGTGGTCTTCCTGCAGGGCCTTACCGGGCGCCTTTTTAGAGAATTTGGAATAGTGGTTGCCGGTGCGGTGGTTATATCTTCCTTTGTAGCCCTGTCGCTCACCCCTATGCTCTCATCAAAAATTTTGAAAAAGCGTGCGAACAAGCCGTGGCTTTACCGGAAATCAGAGCCGTTTTTTGAGTGGCTAAACGACAAATACAACCGCTCACTTGAGAGTTTTATGGCCAAAAAATGGCAGGCGTTGGTGGTTTTGGCCGGTTCTTTTGGCCTGATTTATTTGCTCGGAAATGTGATACAGTCGGAGCTGTCGCCAATGGAAGACCGTAGCGAATTCAGGATAAGTGCCACCGGGCCTGAGGGGGCTACTTTCGAGTATATGGATGCCTACATAGGCAAGCTCATTGACCTGATGAACGAGGAAGTGCCAGAAAGAGATGCCATCATTACTGTTACCAGCCCCGGTTTTGGCGGGAGCAGCTCCACCAACTCCGGCTTCCTTCGGATGATTTTGAAGGATCCGGCTGAGCGGGAAAGGACGCAGCAGCAGATCGTGGATGACATAACCCCCAAAGTGGCTCGGATGACCGAGGCACGCTCGTTTGTATCGCAGAGCCAGTCCATTGGCAACCGCAGGGGCGGCCTTCCTGTGCAGTATGTAATTCAGGCCCCTACCCTCGAGCGACTTAAGGAGGTGCTGCCTGAGTTTATGTACCAGGCAGGCAACAATCCTCATTTCAACTTTGTAGACCTCAACCTTAAGTTTACAAAACCCGAGATAAATATTGAGATAGACCGCGACAAGGCCCGCAGCCTTAATGTGTCGGTGCGAGACATCGCGCAAACCCTTCAGTTGGGGCTTAGTGGCTCCAGGTTTGGCTACTTTATTAAAGACGGCAAACAGTACCAGATCATTGGCCAGGTGGAACGTGAAGACCGCAACGATCCGCTGGATTTGAAAGCACTTTATGTTAAAAACCAGCAGGGAAATTTAATCCAGCTCGATAACGTCGTTAAGATTTCCGAGCAGAGCACGCCCCCCCAGCTTTATCGCTACAACAGGTTTGTTTCGGCAACCGTTTCGGCCTCGCTGGCGCCGGGTTATACCATAGCCGACGGTATAAATGCCATGGATGAGATAGCCGCCAACGTGCTGGATGGTAGCTTCAGAACGGAGTTATCAGGCACATCTGCCGAATACCGCGACTCGTCGTCAAGCCTGCTGTTTGCATTTGTATTTGCCCTGGTTCTCATATACCTGGTGTTGGCTGCGCAGTTCGAGAGCTTCCGCGATCCCCTCATCATTATGCTTACTGTGCCTATGGCCATAGCGGGGGCGTTCATTTCGCTCTGGTATTTCGGACAAACACTTAATATTTTCAGCCAAATCGGCATCATCATGCTCATTGGCCTGGTGACTAAAAACGGTATTTTGATAGTAGAATTTGCCAACCAGCGAAAAGCGCGGGATATGTCTGTAGAAGAAGCTATCGTTGGCGCAGCACAACAGCGTTTCCGCCCCATTCTTATGACAAGCCTGTCCACCATTCTCGGCATTTTGCCTATCGCCCTGGCGCTTGGTGCAGGTTCCGAAAGTAGGGTGTCGATGGGTATTGCGGTTATCGGCGGTCTGGTATTTTCAACCGTTCTCACATTATATGTTATTCCGGCAATGTACGTTTACATCACCGGTAAGGAAAAACGTATGGCAAGGTTTTAATTCTTTTAAATATTTATGAGCGAAGCACGCAAAGCACTTTTGGCAGTTGCAGTATTGTTGATGTCTGCCAATGCCTTTTCGCAGGATGTTTTAACCGTAGAGGAAGCAATCACAGTTGCCCTGGAGAATAACTACAATGTAAAGATCGTGAAGAATTCAGAAAAGATTGCTGAAAACGATCTCACCAGGGGCAATGCAGGTTTTTTGCCGACATTCAATCTTAACGCCTCTAAAACCTTCCAAACGGCCGACACTTACCAGGAGCCTTTTTCGGGCGACCCTCGGACCATTGATGCTGCTAAAACCGAGGCATTTAATTCTTCGGCTGTGCTAAACTGGACCATTTTTAATGGCCTGGGAATGTTTTACACCTACGAGCGATTGGAAAAGCAAAAGGAAGCCGCCGCTTTGGAGACCAAAGTTCAAATGGAAAATCTTGTTGCTCAGCTTCTTAGCAGTTTCTACACAGTGGCAGTTGAGATGGAGCGTATCAAGGTACTGAATAACACTATTCAGCTCTCCGAACGAAGGCTTGAGATAGCACAAAATAAATACGAGATAGGAAAGGCGTCGAAGGTGGAGTTCCTGGCAGCGCAGGTCGACTTTAACTCCGATAAAACAGTACTAATTACAGAAGAACAGCTTTTGTATCAGGCAAAGGTGGACGTGAACAATCTGCTGAGCAGAACCATTGGTACAGACTTTACCGTTACCGAAACCATCGACATCAACAGTGAACTGCAGCTACCGGCCTTGCTGGAGTCGGCAAACATGAAAAATCCGCTGCTGCTTCAGTCGCAGCGGCAGCTAAATATCGCTCACCTGCAGACGCAGGAAATACAAGCTGAACGCTACCCGGGCCTATCGCTCGTAGGTGGCTACTTCTACAATGTCAACAATTCGCAAGCTGGCTTTTTTGCGATCAATCAGCAAAACGGTTACAACTATGGGCTCACGGCCACCTGGAGAATTTTTAACGGACTAAACCTTAACCGCCGAATACAAAACGCCAAAATATTGGTTGAAAGCACCGAGCTAAGTAACGAAGCGCTGAAGCTTTCGCTGGAGGCCGACATAACGAAAGCTTACGCCGCCTACCAAACCAATATCAACCTGATTGAAATAGAAAGGGCCAACCTGGAGGTTGCGCGTGAAAATGAAGAGATAGCATTGGAGAGGTATGAACTTGGAAACTACACCTCGCTCGAATTACGCGAAGCGCAAATAAACGCCGTGCAGGCGGAAAGCCGTCTCATAAACGCAGCATTCTCAACAAAACTGGCTGAAATTGAGCTTCTTAGGTTAAGCGGCAATTTGATCCAAACCTACGAGCAGTAGAATAAAATTGTGGCTTTTTTAATGGCTACGTAGCCTGTATACAGCACCCGGTCTTGTCGTTCTGCCAAAAAAGGTTATTTTTAGTATATCATCGAGCGTGGCAGACAATGAAACATCGGGGTGCGTGCATTTATGTTCAGGAGTATATTGCTACTTTTTTCTTTGCCCTGCTCCTCACTATTTATGGTTGCGGAAAGCCCACCAGCGGTTCGGACCCAAAACAAACCGGGAGCGATTCGGTAGGCGAAGCAGTGGCCAGTTTCGATCTTGACGAGATAAAAGCCCGGGGCGTACTTAAAGTAATAATCGAGAACAGTTCAACAAGCTACTTTATCTACAAGGGCCGGCCAATGGGTTACGATTACGAGCTGCTGAAGCGGTATGCCGACCATATCGGAATCAAGCTGCAGTTTGTAGTAACTCCCGAGCTAGAAGAGGGCTTCAGGAAATTAAACAGCGGAGAGGGAGACATTCTCGCCTACAACCTTACCGTTACCAACGAGCGCCGCCAGCGTATCGCCTTTACCCACTACCACAGCCTGGTACGGCAGGTTTTGGTGCAGCGAAAGCCCGACGGTTGGCGTAATATGAAGCTACATGAGATTGAGGCGTCTTTAATTCGGAACCCGGTAGACCTTATCGGCAAGGAGGTTGTAGTGAGAATGGGGTCGTCGTACATCAGCCGCCTTAAAAACCTTAGCGACGAGATTGGCGGCAACATTACCATTGTGCCGGCTTTCTCCAACCTCACCACCGAAAACTTGATTCACCAGGTGGCCCGGGGCGAAATACAATACACAGTGGCCGAAGAAGATGTGGCGGTGCTTAATGCAAATTATTTTTCGAACCTTGATGTGAAAACAGCGCTTAGCCTCCCACAACAGAGTGCGTGGGGCGTGCGAAAAAACGCACCGCGGCTACTAGAATCGCTGAACACATGGATAGACGAAATGAGAGTTAGCCCCGACTACAACCTGATATACGCAAAGTATTTTCACAACAGCAAAGTGTTTTCGCAGCTTGCCAGGGGCAGCTTCTCCAGCCTGGAAGGCAGCAAGATATCGGCTTATGACGCTACGATAAAATCATTGGCAGCTGACCTTGGCTGGGATTGGAAGTTGCTGGCAGCCATGATATTCGTAGAGTCTAAATTCGACCCGAAAGCGAAATCTTGGGCCGGGGCAGTAGGTATGATGCAACTGCTACCCGAAACCGCTATTATGTACGGGCTCAAGGAAAGCGATTTAACGGACCCCGTAAAAAACATGACCGGCGGAACAAAATACCTTAAGTGGCTCGACGAGCTATGGAAGGAAAGGGTGCCCGACAATGATGAACGTATCAAATTTGTGCTCGCCTCCTATAATGTAGGCCAGGGTCATGTGATAGACGCTGCCCGCCTTACAGCAAAGCATCACGGCCACCCCGACCGATGGGACCAGGTGTCAGTTTACCTTCTGAGGAAGTCGGAGCCTAACTACTTCAACGACCCCGATGTGCAGTTTGGCTACTGCCGCGGCGAAGAACCGGTTAACTACGTAGTAGAGATACTGCTGCTTTTCGACCAATATTCTCAAATGATTCCTGTTTAGAGCTGGGGAAAATAGTCAGAAACTATTTTGGCGGAGGACAGACAAAGCGGAATGCCGCCTCCCGGATGCACGCTGCCACCACAGAAGTAGAGGTTTTTCAATTTGCTGCTTTTGTTCGGGTGTCGCAAAAAGGCAGCATAGCGGTTGTTTGAACTGTTGCCATAGAGAGCACCCTGCCACGAGGACGTTCTCGATTCGATGGTAATTGGATCGAGCCTGTTTTCCACCTCAATCAGCGAAGCTATGTCGCAGTTTAAGGCTTTGCTCAGTTTGGCAATTGTATTCGCCCGGGCTTCAGCTATCAATGTTTCCCAATCCTGTCCTTCATTGGGTGGCACGTTCACCATCGTAAACCAGTTTTCACAACCCTTTGGTGCGTCGCTTTTTATGTGTTTGGAGGTAATGTTTACATACACTGTAGGGTCGGCGTAAATGGTTTTTTGCTGAAACAAGTGCTGGAACTCCTGGCGGTAGTTGCCGCTGAAGAAGATGTTATGAAGGCTGAGGTTGGGAAACTCCTTTTTTATGCCCCAGTAAAAAATGAGGGCCGAACTCGACTTCGGTTGGTCCAGCATCCCCTTGGGGTGCCGGAGGCCGGGCAACAATCTACGATACGTTGCCACCATATCCATGTTGCTGATGATATAGTCGAAGGAAAAAGATTGAGCTCCTGTATTGAGCCCAGTTGCTCTGTTATTTTTGAAAGTAATTTGATCTATTTTGGTGTTGAAGCGAAAGTTTACGCCACGCTCCAGCGCGAGTTGAAAAAGTGCCTCTGTTATCTGATGCATACCCCTTTCAGGAAGGAACCCGCCCATTCCATACTCGAGGTGCGGAATGATGTTCATGGTGGCAGGGGTTTGATAAGGGTTGGACCCATTGTAGGTCGCATATCTGTCAAAAAGCTGAACAGTTCGCTGATCTTTAAACCGGGCATTGTTCGCCTCGTGCATAGTAGAAAGAAAGCCGAGCTGTGGAATTTTACTGTAGGCCGTTAGAGCGCCACGGCTAACGAATGTACGCCAGTGGTTCAGCGGCTTCGTCATAAACAGATCGCCGAGTACATTATATAGCGTAGCACTTGTTTTCAGGGCATTCAGTGTATTTTGGGCAGGTTCATTCAGCTTCACCTCCAGTTCGTTTGCCAGCTGCTGTTTGTCTGCATATGCTTTTACAAAGGTGCCGTCTGCAAAAAAGTAATGAGCCAGTATGTCCAGCTTTTGGTAACGGAAGGCGGCAGGATTTTTCCCGGCCAGTGAAAACAACTCTTCAACTAACTGCGGCATTGTAAATAGCGAGGGGCCGGCATCGAATCTGTATTTGCCTGCTTTAAACTCACTTAATTTACCCCCGGGAGAATCATTTGATTCAAAAATGGTTATCTTGTAACCTTTCAGAGCCAAACGAATGGCTATTGCCAGGCCGGCAACACCGGCGCCAATTACTCCGACTGACTTCGACATACCAGGACGAGTTTCTTTTGTAACTGAAAAAGACATCATATGTTAAGAAATTGAGTTAATTTTTCTTACCTTTGTAGTGTCGCTAAAAAAAATTATATTTTTTATGAGATTGTTTCTAAATATTGGTTACCTTTAATTTACTCAGTGTATTAATATGTCGGAACCAGCTTTTAAGCAGAGATGATTGTAACAGAAAATATCATGCCTTACGCTATCGACCGATTACAGCAGGAGTATGAAAGGAGCAGACCTGCTAAGTTAACTCAGGATCAGTTTGTGTACCTGGTTCAGATGTTTCCGGCGTTGCTGGTTTCTATGAGTGACGGAGTGCTGGACAAAGAAGAATGGGAGGCGGTTTTAAAAACTGCCGAAAATTTGGGAAAAAATTTGTCTGACGGAAGTACTGCTGAAGTAAATGCACTTACAGATATTTATAAGACCGAATTCAGATACCTGCTCGACAATTATGAACGATGGAAAAAGAAGTTCATAAACGCCCTGCAGGAATACTTAAGGGAAACCCCGTCAGCAAAGGACCTTGTGCTGGAGTCGATGTACTTGTTTGCAAATACAGCGGCGGGAATTTCGAAAGTAGAACAAGATATGATTGACGAGTTGTCAAATAGGCTGGATCTAAACGCTTAGTCCAGCATTTCAAAGATTTTTTCCAGGTCGATAGCTTCCGGAGGTGTGCTCATTGGGTACACCTCCCTTATTTTACGCATAGCCATTTCTTGTTTCTGACCTATACTCATCGCCCTGGAGTAAGGCATATTGGAAAAAGTCACCATAGTATACAATGGCACCCATCTGTCCGGATATTTTTCGTGCAGTAGCGCTTCCACCTTTTTTTGCCACAAAAACCCCTCATCAGCCACCCGGTCTCTCATTTCTATAAAATTGTCGAGTGCCAGCTTGGCAATGGCATCCGTATCAGGTTTTCGCCTCCGCTGAAATGCCGCAAAAAGCCCCTCCCAATCCGGATAGTATACCTCCATCATCTCGTCAAATATCCGGCAATCTTCAAATCCGGCGTTCATACCTTGTCCATAAAAGGGTACTATAGCGTGCGAAGCATCGCCAAGTAGCAGGCACTTGTTTTTAAACCAGGGAAAGCATTTCACGGTAACAAGAGAGGAGGTAGGATTGGTAAAGAATTGTTCGGTGAGATTGGGGATGAGCGGGATAGTGTCGGGAAACAAGCCCGAAAAGAACTCGATAACCTTTTGCTCGCTTTGCAACGATGCAAACGACTGCTCACCTTCAAATGGAAGGAACAGTGTGCAGGTGAAACTTTTGTCTACGTTGGGAAGGGCTATAAGCATAAACTGGCCCCGCGGCCATATATGCAGCGCATGTGGTTCGAGTTTAAAATCGCCATTGCCAGCAATACTCAGTTCCTTGTACCCATGCGGGATGTAATCCTGCGAATAGTTGAACCGGTCGGTATGCTGCATTTTGCCGCGGAGCGCAGAAAATGCACCATCGGCGCCGATAATAACATCGGCATACTTCTCCTGCATGCCGGACTTTGTTGAAAATACTGCCTTTGTGTTGTCAAAATCGACGTCTTCGCACCGGTGTTCGAATGAAAAAATGACGCCACTTTTTTCCGCCTCACTTATCAGTACTTCGTTCAGCAGGCTCCTGGAAACGGAGTTTATTGCCTGATTGGATTTACCATAAGGCTGAAAACTAAGCTTACCATCAAAGTTATGAATCATTCTTCCCTTCATCGGAATAAGGGTATGCTCCAATGCTTCCATTACCCCGGCCTTCTCAAGGGCCAAAATACCCCGGTCGCTTAGGGCCAGGTTGATGGACCTACCTCCTTGCTTGTCGTGTCTTCGGGGGTCTGCTCTTTTTTCGCACACTTCTACCTCAAAACCTCTTTTGGCTAAAAAAATGGACAAGAGCGATCCCACCAGTCCTCCTCCCAGTAATAGGATTTTTTCTTCAGGCATTTGCAGCAGTGCTAAGGTTAATTATTTCTTCTTCGAGTACAGTCACAAATTTGAATACATCTTCAAAGGAATTGTACAGCGGCGCAGGCGCCACCCTGATCACGTTGGGCTCACGCCAGTCGGCTATTACCCCCCGTTTTGTAATGGCCGCAAATAGGTCTTTGTTGCCATCGGTAAGAAAAAGAGAAAGCTGAGCGCCTCTTTGTGCAGGATCGGCCGGTGTAATTATCCGGACGGAGGTGCCATTGCTGTTTAGTTGATCGAGAAGAAATGAAAGAAAGCCCGTTAGCTTGATGCTTTTGTTCCTAATCTGCTCTACTCCTGCCTTTTCAAACTGCGCCAGTGCTGCCAGATGTGCAGCCAGCAGCAGCACCGGTGCGTTACTTAGCTGCCAGCCGTCTGCTGTTGGGATCGGGTCAAACCCTTTTCGCATTTTGAACCGCTCTGCCTCGTTGTGGCCCCACCACCCACCAAACCGTGGAATCTGGGTATTTCGGGCATGTTTTTCGTGGATATAGACGCCAGATACGCCTCCCGGTCCGGAGTTCAGGTACTTGTAGCTGCACCAGGTAGCGAAGTCTGCATCCCACTCATGCAACTGCAGCGGCACATTGCCAATAGCGTGGGCAAGATCGAAGCCGGCAATAGCTCCCACACGATGAGCAGCCCGGGTAATTTCTTTAATGTCGAAAAATTGTCCGGTATAATACTGAATGCCACTAAACAAGACAAGCGCTAGTTCATCACCGGCTCTTTCTATTTCAGCAACTATATTTTCAATGGAGTGAAGATGTTCGTTTACGTCGGGCTGCACTTCTACAATGCACTCGTCGGGGTCAAGTCCATACCATCGCAAATGACTTTCTACAGCATACTGGTCGGAAGGAAAAGCGCCCGCTTCCATCAGTATCTTCTTTCGCTTGCCAGCAGGCCTGTAAAACGAAACCAGCAGCAGATGGAGGTTGGTGGTGAGGTTGTTCATGGCTACCACCTCATGGGGCAGCCCGCCAGTTAGCATGCACAAACCGTTCCGGGCGTGCTTGTGGTAGGTCATCCACGGCATTTCGCCTTCAAAGTGCCCCTCAACCGCAAGTAGCTCCCATTTCTTTAGTTCGCTGGTAACGAAGGCGTGCGTAGAGCGCGGTTGCAGCCCAAGGGAGTTTCCACATAAATAAATGGCTTCCGCACCGTTGCGCTGCGGCATGTGAAATTGCTTGCGAAAAGCGGCCAACGGGTCCTCTGCATCCAATTGGCGGGCGTAGTCCAGCGACTTCCGGTAAGTTTCACTCATAACAATGTATCACAATCGGGTTTAAGTTGTCGGGTTCGCTTTGTTGGCTAAAACGACCTTGGTTGTTGATCTCTCCTAACGACCTCACATACAAATTTACTTTTTTCCTTTTCAACTGCACGGTATTGTTTCGAACGGCCCATCAATTTAGATCCATGCTTCGTTTTGAGTAACCTTTCGGTGGCTCTTGCCGTTGGAACCACCTTGTCACAACTAAATTAAATGAAATTACTTTTTGCAACGGTGCTAATCGGCGTGCTGTTTTTTCCTGCCACGCTACCTGCACAGCAGCAGCACAGGTCGCTTCTACTGCAGGCGGGCCCAGCCTATCAGCAAAGACAAGACCTGGTATTTTCGCCATTTATTCACTCCGGCTATAGCCTGACCAACATAGGCATTGGGTACCAGTGGAACAAGGAAGTGATACAGTCGGTTGATCTTGGCTTTTTCTCTTTCACTTCCGGTAAGGCAGCACCTTATACGTACATAGAGGATGGGGAAGAAAAAACTGCTTATCCGCACGCAATCACGGCGGTTGCAGCCAATTACGGCGCCGGCAAAGCAATTTGGCAGAACGGAAGCCTGCAAGGTGTGCTTGGAGGCGCATTTAACATTGATGTTCAACCGGTTAACTACCAGTATGCCCGCATCAGCTCTTTTGGTTACTACTCCCGATTCGGCCTTAGCGCGTGGTACAGGCAAAGTTATCGGCTAACTGGTAATCAAAGTTTTGCAGCTCGTGTAGAGTTGCCTGTTGTGTCGTGGGTGGCACGGTCTCCTTACCTGGTAAACGACGACGAATTTATAGAAAACATTCAATCTCATAACGGGGTGAAGACTTTCGCTTCCTTTATCGGCGATGGCAGCCTGCAGAGTTGGGGCAAGCTTCAGCAGCTACTTTTCGACCTTGACTACCTGTATACAATCAATTCTAAATGGGAGGCAGGAGTTAGGTACCGATACCTGGTTACCCACTCGGTTGTTCCCCGTAACCTCATTTCGTTGCAGCATTCGCTCAACGTACTCATCAAGCTTAGCATTTGATTTATGAAATTGCGTAACATTCTGCTGATTGCCACCCCAGCCATTTTATTTGGAGTTGGCTGCAACGACATGTTTTTTGAAGAACCCGCCAATAACCCCGAGGCTGTATTCGATAACTTGTGGGTCACGTTCAATGAAGAATATGCTGTTTTCGAAGAACGGCAGGTGGATTGGGAGGCCTTGTACCAAACCTACAGGCCGCTGGTAACGGCAAACACTTCAGACGACGAGCTTTTTACCGTGCTTTCGGGTATGTTGTCGCACCTCGACGACGGGCACGTTAATCTGATTGCCCCAAACCGCGAGACTTTTAATGCCAATTTTTTAAGAGAGAATAAAATAGATGACGATCTGTTTGATCAGGAGCTGATAAAAGCCCATTATCTTGAAGCCGGGTTCAAAACAGATGACGAAGGGAGCTATGTTTACGGGAAAATTGAAGGTGAAAACATTGGCTATATCCGGTTCGACTATGTAGGGCCTAACTGGTTTTACCTCGCCGACTTTCTGGAAGCAAACAAGGACGCTGCAGGCCTTATAGTTGACCTTCGCCACAACTCGGGCGGAGACTTTACATTTAGCTTTTCAGAAATTGGCAGGCTTGTCGACCGCAAGAGGATGGTGTTTGAAAGCAAAACCAAAAACGGTAAGGGCGAAAGCGACTTCACACACTGGCACCAATGGTACATAGAGTCCAAAGGAGAATATGTGGATAAGCCGGTGGTGGTGCTCACCGACAGGTATACGATAAGTGCCGGCGAAAGAGCAGTAATGGCTTTCAAGGCCTTACCAAATGTGACGCTGGCAGGCGATACAACCAGCGGTGCTCACGGCACAATGATTGGCCGCGAGCTGGCCAACGGATGGGCTTATTCGCTCGTTCCGCAGAAGACCAGAATGTTCGACGGCGAGTCGTACGAGGGTATTGGCATAGCGCCCGATATACATGTAAAAAATACCCCTGTGCAAATGCGCGCCGGAATAGACGCTACCCTTGATACGGCTATTGAGCTGATTTTGGGAAACTAAACTTGCTTCGGATTGCTCATGGCTCCGTCAGGCGCTCACTATTTTTTCCTGGCGGATGCCCAGCCAGTCCAGCGCATTTTTGTAGAGTAGCTTGCTTTTCAGGGAATCCGGGTAAGGCATCGATTCAATCAGCTTGCCAGGGTGCAGCTCACCCAGCGGAAAAGGGTAGTCCGACCCGAGCACAATCTTATCTTCTCCCACAAGGCTGAGGATGAGGTCGAGCGCTACCGGATCGTATACAAGCGAATCGAGATAGAATTTGCCAAGGTAATTACGCGGGTTTACCGGATTGTCGACAGCACAGAGGTCCGGCCTTACGTTAAAGCCATGCTCTATTCTGCCGATGGTTGACGGAAATGAACCACCGCCGTGAGCAAATGCTACCCTGAGCTTCGGTAGTTTTTCAAAAATACCACCGAAAATAAGCGAACAGATGGCCCGTGAGGTTTCGGCAGGCATACCAACCAGCCATGGCAGCCAGTATTTAGGCATTTCCTCTTTTCCCATCATATCCCACGGGTGCACAAACACCGCAGCACCCAGTTCTTCGGCAGCCTGGAAAACCGGAAAAAGCTCTTCGGCATCGAGATTCCATTTATTAATATGGGTTCCGATTTCAATGCCGTGCATGCCCAGTTCTTTCATGCACCGCTCCAGCTCTTTAATAGCAAGCTTTGGGTCTTGCAATGGCAGCGTACCCAAACCAATAAAACGATCAGGGTATTGATGTACCAGCGAGGCAATGTGATCGTTAAGAATCCTCGAAAGATCCCACGCATCCTCAGCCTTGGCCCAATAGCTGAACATAACCGGCACCGTCGACAGCACCTGCACACCCACACCATGGCTATCGCACTCGTGCATTCTTTTTGCAGGGTCCCAGCAATTGTCTTCAATTTCCCTGAAAAATTTATTGTCGATCATCATTCTGGCACAACAGGGCTTGTGGTGTTCCAGCCTGATCCATCCGCCATAGCCGTAGCGTTCCCTCAGGTCAGGCCACGTCTCTGGCAGAATATGGGTGTGTATGTCTATTTTAAACAAGTTGTGCATCGGGCTAAAGTGCTACTTTTTTACCGGAGGTTCCATCACTGTTCCGCATTTCTTGCATGTGCGTAACTCTTCCGAGCTATAAAACTCTTCCATAATCGGAGGCAGCTGCGCTACTATATCTGTAATTACGGCAAACTTTTCATGAAGCTGATTGCCGCAGTTTTCGCAAAACCACATAAAGCCGTCTTTTTGACCTTGCCTGTACACCTCCATTACCAAACCTACCGTATTGGCCGGCCGCTGAGGCGAGTGTGGTGTGCGTGGTGGCAGCAAAAAAATATCGCCTTCTTTAATGATGATATCAATAGGGCTGCCGTCTTCTATTATCTTCAGCTTAATGTCTCCTTCTATCTGGTAAAAGAATTCTTCGGTTTCGTTATAGTGATAGTCTTTTCTCGAATTAGGGCCGCCTACAACCATCACAATGAAATCGTCGTTGCCCTTATATACCTGCTGGTTGCCAACGGGGGGCTTGAGAAGGTGACGGTTTTCTTCAATCCACCCTTTAAAATTGAACGGTCTTTTAATAGACATAGCTAAATGGATAAGGTTTTTTGTATTTTTCTCAAAATAACGAATTATCTGCAGTTTGGAAAAATATGATGCAATTGATGGCATTCTAACTAACACATGTAATGGATCTAAGTCTGAACGGAAAAAAAGCTTTGGTTTGTGGGAGCACGCAGGGGATTGGCCTTGCCAGTGCAATGGATTTGGCAGAACTCGGGGCGGAAGTTACCCTGTTTGCCCGAAATGAGGACTCGTTGAAACAAGCAGTCAGCGGATTGCCACGTCCCGCCAAAGGTACGCACGACTACCTTGTGGCTGATTTCAGCAATCCTTCAGGTGTGGAAGTAGCCCTGCGCGCCCACCTCGACCGGGGCGCCACTTACGACATACTGGTAAACAACACTGGCGGACCTCCCGGCGGACCGCTTATCGATGCTGGCTATGAGCAAATAGTAGAGGCTATGGAAGCGCATCTGCATTGCAACCACATATTGGTGCAAAATTTAGTTGGCGGTATGAAGCTCAGGGGCTATGGGAGGATTGTTAATGTAATAAGCACCTCGGTAAAAATCCCCATTAAAGGTTTGGGAGTCTCAAATACCGTGCGGGGAGCGGTTGCCAGTTGGGCCAAAACGCTGTCGCTTGAGCTTGCGGCTTTTGGAATTACCGTAAACAACGTGCTTCCCGGATTTACAGAAACCGACCGGCTTTTCTCACTCATAAAGGCTAAGGCCACTCAAACCGGGAAAACCGAAGACGAGGTGGCTGCCGAAATGAAGCTGGAGGCCCCCGCCGGGCGTTTTGGCAAAGCGGAGGAAGTATCCGCATTGGTGGCATTTTTGTGCACCCCGGCTGCGGCCTATATCAATGGAACCAGCATTCCGGTGGATGGTGGCAGAACCGGGTCTATTTAACTATGAGAGCGATATTTGACCTTCATTGCGATTTACTGTCTTACCTGGCTACGGTAAAAGACGCCAGTGTGTACAAACAAGACGAAATCGGTGTGGCCATTCCCCATCTTAAGGCGGGCAATGTGAAGCTGCAGGTAATGGCAGTGTACACCGATACGGCCCCGGGCAGCCGCAGCCTCGGCTTTAAGCAAGTGGAAATATACAGGCAGCTGTCCTCTTTGTCCGACAACTTTTTCAAGCCATTGTCTAATATTTCCGCTTCTGAAAGGCTCTTCTCAGAGGCAGCGGGCTGCTATACGCTGCTGGCAATCGAAAATGCGGCTGGGTTTTGTGAGGAAGCAGATCCACTGGATGTGGGATTGAAAAAATTGGATGAGCTGACGGAGAAAGCAGGGCCGCTGGCCTACATCATCCTGACGCACCACTACGAAAACCGCTTTGGTGGCGGCAACTATGCCGAAGCCGGGCTCAAACCCGACGGGGAGGTGCTGCTGGAGTACCTTTCGGGCAAGAAAATACCGGTAGACCTCGCCCACACGAGCGATGCACTAGCACACGGCATTTTGAATTATATTGATAAAAAAGGGCTGCAGGTGCCTGTGCTGGCTAGCCACTCCAATTTCCGCATAGTGCACAACCACCCGCGCAATTTGCCGGACGAATTGGCCCTGGAGGTGGTACAAAGAGGAGGCCTTATAGGTATTAATTTCTTGCGCAACTACATCAACGACACCAACCCCGACGTACTTTATAAGCATATTGAGTATGCAGGGAGCCTGAATGCCACCAACCTGCTGGCTTTTGGAGCCGACTTTTTTTACGCTCTCAACCATCCCGATCCTTCCCGTTACCCCATATATTTTCCGGGGCAGGATGATGCATCTTGCTACCCTCAAATTCTGAAAGGATTGGAGGAGCGAGGTTTATCCCAAGCCTTTTGCGACGGAATTGCCTACAAAAATGCGTTGCGATACTACTCTAAGCTCTTAAGTGAATGATACAACTAGCCAACTTTATAAACGGAACACATGTAGCACCACTGTCGGGAGCGTATCTGGAAGACGTGAATCCGGCAGTAGCTGAAGTATTTGCGGAGGTGCCGGCCAGCACCGCCGAAGACGTAGCCCTGGCTTACCGGGCGGCGCAGGCAGCTTTTCCAGGTTGGGCTGCTATGCCGCCTGGGGAGCGGTCCAAAATTATGTGCGCTATTGCCGACCGGATAGAAGCCAACCTCGATACGCTGGCCCTGGCCGAAACTACGGATACGGGCAAGCCGCTCTGGCTGGCGAAAAGAATGGACATACCGCGGGCAGCCGACAATTTCAGGTTCTTCGGCCATGCCATTACGCAGTTTTCTTCCGAATCTCACCTTCAGGACGGCATCGCACTGAATTATACACGCCGGGGACCAATTGGTGTGGTAGGCTGCATTTCCCCATGGAACCTTCCGCTGTACCTCTTTACCTGGAAAATCGCTCCCGCTCTTGCAGCTGGCAATACCGTGGTGGCCAAACCCTCTGAACTGGCACCGTATACCGCTCATTTGCTGACGGAGATTTGCAAAAAAGCCGGGTTGCCTGCTGGTGTTTTAAATATCGTTCATGGCCGAGGGGCCGATGCTGGCCAGGCGATAGTGGAGCACCCCGGCATAAGGGCAATTTCTTTCACGGGCGGCACGGCTACCGGCCGGCGGATTGCCGCCACAGCTGCGCCCATGTTCAAAAAACTTTCGCTTGAGTTGGGGGGAAAAAATCCTACCGTGGTATTTAACGACTGCCAATTTGACGACGCCGTGGAGTCGGCAGTTAAGTCAGCCTTCACCAATCAGGGGCAGATATGTCTTTGCGGCTCCCGGCTGTATGTGGAGGACGATATATTTGACCGCTTCCGGGATGAATTTTTGAGGAGGGTCCGGCAATTGGCTGTCGGCGACCCGCTCACGGAGGCATCAAAAGTGGGTGCGGTAATTTCCAGAGAACACTACGAGAAAGTACTTGGCTACATTCAAACAGCCAAAGACGAGGGTGGCGACATACTGGCGGGGGGAAATGGAGTGAGGCCCGGGGGAAGGTGCACCAACGGGTACTTTATAGAGCCTACCGTTATCGGCGGCCTTCCGGTCAGTTGCCGTACCAACCAGGAGGAAATATTTGGCCCTGTGGTAACCTTGCAAAAGTTTAAGGGTGCGGCGGAGGCTATAGCACTCGCCAATGATTCTTCGTATGGCCTGGCTGCCAATATCTGGACTACAGACCTCAGGAAGGCCCACAATGTGGCACACCAGCTACATTATGGCATTGTGTGGGTAAACACATGGCTATTACGTGACCTCAGAACTCCTTTTGGCGGAATGAAGAACTCCGGCGTTGGGCGTGAGGGGGGCATGGAAGCACTGCACTTTTTTACCGAGCCACAAAATATCTGCATTAAGCTGTAGCCGGGCGCAACAAGCAGTGTGAACATAAAAAAAGGCCCATACAGGGCCTTTTTAGTAAAATCTTATTTCTTTTCCTTAAGAAACCGGCTGGTTCTCAGGACGTAGTTTATTAATACGGAATGGCTTACGCTCTTTGTGTCCACAGTAAGTACACTCGTAGTATTTCATCATTTCACCGTCTTCTTCATGAGAAGCTGGTCTGGTAATTTCCTCTCTTTGAACCCGCAAGGTTTGGTAATTGCACTCAGAGCACTGAAGCGCATGTAACCTACCGTTGTACTTTTCAATTTTCACGAAACCGGAAACCTCATCAATCCAAACGTCATAGTCGACGGAAAACGCCAATTCTTCTGCTTGCATACCTTCATCCAGGTATTCATCTTCCTCTTCTTCGCTCAGCAGCTTCATTTTGCGGCCGTCGGGAGAAAGTCTTGGTGAATAGCGGAGCTTCTTCAATCGTTTTTCGATGTAGAAGGGATAGTAGAATTTCAGCACATTTTGAACTACCACGCCTGCAATAATGGCCAGCATGGAGCTAACAAAGATCCTCACGAAAAACCAGAGGACACCACTTTTCTCAACAAGGGTGTTGGAATACACAGCAGCGCCAATAATGATCAGCAAAGATGCATACCAAAGGAAGTTGATTTCATTTTTGTTAATGTAATCGTACTTGGTTTTCTTATCACCAATGGAAGCTAACCTCAACAAATGATAAATCAACACAACTACACCAACGGCCACCAGGGCATAGGCTCCGTATTGCCCGTAGGTGTTCCAAGCTTCTAACAGACCAGGTGAAATTTCTTGCATAGCAATTCGACGTTATAGGTTCAAAAGTAAGTTTCTTTCAAATGTAAGGTTTAGGCGGCTTTAGCAATTATTTTCTGCAGTTATCAGCCTTGGCTGGGCTTCTGCAACATACAAATATACCGATTTCGGAATATTCTACGCGTAATCAAAGTTAAAAATATAAAAAAAAAAATTCACTTCAAACTCCCCTTTCCACATTGCTGTCCGCCAATTGTGCCGCAGTAGCGATAAGAGGACGCAAAAATATTGAAATTTTTTCTTAAATAAGTTCTATAAGGATTAGCCGGCGGAGGACCCAAGCGAAATTGTTGGGTCATGGATCAGTATTATCCACCTGCGCCGGCTGTGGCCCTTCCGCTGTGGCATGCAGTGTCGTAAGAAAAAAGTCGACGGAGCTTGTCAACAAGCTTTGAATCATTAAGGCACAGAGTGAGATAATTTTTTAAAATACCAAGTTTTGGGTATGATTTATGTGGAAGGGAATCCGGAAATTTGCCAAACCAAGCTAAGGGTGTGAGGTGGCAGAAGGGTTTTGTTTTGAGGGACGAGACGAATGGCTGAAGTTTTTTGTCGACTCCTTGCTGCAATGGCACAACAAAGGGAAAAAGTTTTCGTTAAGGGCATTTTGTGTAGCTCGCCCATAGAAGGGTATCCGATGAGGGTTACGGTTGAAATGGCACTAAAGACAGAAAAAATTTACTTATTACTATAAAATTCATAATCTTGCAAACCAATTCAAATTAATTTAAACATGAAAAAATTACTCAAAAACTTATTCTTCTTTGGCGCAGTAGGGTCAGTTGCCATATTAGCCAGCTGCGGTGGCGATGATGAGCCAGTTCTTCCAGCACAGCCTTCAATTGAAGTGGACGTTACCGGCATAGATGGAACTGAAGCTCAACCCGGCGACACAGTGACCTTCACTGTCAATATGGATGTTCCTGGTACATTTAATGTGTTAAGAGTTGTAGGTATGGATGGTGAAACTGAAGTATACTCTGAGGAGTTCCCAAGAGGTAATGCTGCCGTTACAGCCAATGCTGACAACACAGAAGCTACCGTTGTTATCGCTATTGGTTTTGATGCGGACAATGTAGGACAGGAAATTGAATTTGAATTCGAAGTGGTAGACGACAGCGACCAAACAGCGACTACAACAGAAACTGTTACCGTTGTCTCTCCTGCGGCTAGATCTTACACCACGGTGTTGCTTTACGCTCCACTTGAGGACAAGTCTGCCGATGCATTTTTCTCAACAAATACTGGTGCTACCTATTCACCTGACAGCGTGAATGCGACTGAAGATCCTCTTTCTGCAGATGTAGACTTCGGCTACTATTACGGTGCTACTAACGGTGCTACTATCGCTTCCGTTGCTGAATATGCCGAATTGTCTGTAGCTGTATTCGCAGCGCAAGTTGCCGGCTGGGGTACCAAGAATGGCACAACTTTCAAAGAAACTACGCTAGACGCATCTGCTTTCACAGAAGTAACCACATGGGCTGATATAGATGCTGTATACGAGGAAGCTGAAGGCGACGGCAGTGGTATTGTAACCAACCTTGCTGTAGATCAGGTCGTAGCATTTGAAACCGACCCTGACAAAGAAGGTGGTGCAAAAAGAGGTCTTATCCTGGTAAAAGCTATTGATGGTACATTCAACCAAGGCGACAACATTGAACTCGAGATTTTGGTTCAAGGCGAAGTTGAAGACTAATCAATGATCAGATCTTAGAATAGAAAGCTCCTCCTTGCGGGGAGCTTTTTTTATGCCTTCAAAAAAGCCCTCAGCGCTTGCCGGCTCTCCTCCATTTTTTCAAACATGCCCATATGCGCGGTGTCTTTTAGTAGCCTGAATTGCGCCTCGCCCACCACGTCTTTCATCGCCAGGCTTTGTTCAAGTGGCACTGCGCCGTCCTTTTCGCCCGCCACTATCATTTTCTTTCCGCTATACTCCTTTAGCACATGCTTTCGGTCGGGCCGGTCACGCATTGCCTGCAGATATGCAAGTATCGTTTCTTTGGGCGTTTTAGCGGCCAGGTCTACCACTTCCTGTACTGCACCGGCATGCGCCCTTCTGAAAGTGGAGTGAAACAGGCCCGGTACAAACTGACTGATATACTCATCCACCCCTTTTTCATTCACAAAATCCATCACCTTATTTCGGGTTTGCTTTTTTTCGTCTGAGTCGGGGTATGCGGTGGAGTGGAACAGGCAAAGGCCGGAAGTTGCATGGACATACCGTTCAGCCAGGCTCAATGCCACGTAGCCCCCAAGCGAATGACCGACGATGAAGGGCTTCTTGTTCATTGGCTTGACCACCTCATCGAAAATCCGGTCGGCCACCCAATCAATGGTCAGCGGCGAAGGTAGCTCAGTTTGGCTTCGTCCAAATCCGGGCAAATCGACCAGGCATATTTCAGCACCATCAAATGCAGGAAGCATGTTGTCCCAAATTGTGTGGTTTTCGCAAAAGCCGTGCAGTAGTAGCACGGTTGTTGGAGAGCCGACCTTCCCAATCTCTTTTATATACAGACTCATACCAGGATTTTCAGTTTCGCCTCTTGACACATGCAAGGGGCATCGGGACATAAAATTACGAAAATCGGCGGGCCAATAGGGTCTGGAAATAGAACTTTTGCCTGCGTAAGCAAAATGTAGCGATTACGCCTGCACGATAGCACTGGTATGAGCAGAAAAAGGAAACGGAAATGCCGATGTTACAGCGAGCGCAATACAGCCGAACTCTCGATCAGCTTCAGCGCGGCATTGTAAATGCCTTCGGTGTCGAACCCGCACTCCGCGTGGAGCTCAGCCTGCTCGCCGTGCTCAATTACATCGTCAGGTATGCCCAACCTTATTACTTTGGAGGCGTACCCGTTGTCGGCCATAAACTCTAGCACAGCGCTTCCGAAACCTCCCTGCAGACATCCGTCTTCTACGGTGAGTACGTATTTGTGCTCTGAAAACACTTCGTGAAGCAGCGCTTCATCCAGCGGCTTGGCAAATCGCATGTCGTAGTGTGCGGCGCTTATTTGCTCTTCCTCCAGCAGCTCACAGGCTTTTGCGGCATAGTTGCCAATGTGGCCAATGGTGAGGATTGCTACGTCTGTGCCAGCTCTCAGCTTCCGTCCCTTACCTACCGGTATGAGTCTGAAGGGTGTTTTCCACTCGGGCATTACACCTTGCCCGCGGGGGTAGCGGATGGTGAAAGCGCTTTCTTTTTGCAACTGAGCCGTGTACATCAGGTTGCGCAGCTCTTCTTCGTTCATTGGCGACGACACAACCATGTTGGGGATGCAACGCATAAATGCGATGTCGTAAGCACCGTGGTGGGTAGGGCCGTCGGCACCGGCAAAGCCTGCCCTGTCGAGGCAGAAAACCACGGGCAGGTTTTGAAGGCACACATCGTGTATTACCTGGTCGTAGGCTCTTTGTATAAATGTGCTGTAAATATTGCAGAAAGGGATGAGCCCCTGTGTGGCCAAACCGGCAGAAAAGGTAACGGCGTGCTGCTCGGCAATGCCTACATCGAAAGCCCGGTCGGGCATGGCCTTCATCATGATGTTCATCGACGAGCCTGAAGGCATAGCAGGCGTAATACCCACAATTTTGTCGTTCAGCTCAGCCAACTCTACCAATGTATGGCCAAACACGTCCTGATACCTTGGGGCTTGCGGAACATTGTATACTTTTTTGTGTATTTCGCCGGTTACTTTGTCAAACTTACCCGGGGCGTGCCATAGCGTCTGGTCTTTTTCCGCCAGTGCGTAGCCCTTGCCTTTCAAGGTTACACAGTGTAAGATCTTCGGGCCGGGAATGTCTTTCAGGTCGTTGAAAATGGAAACGAGGTGGTTGACGTCGTGACCGTCTACAGGCCCGAAATATCGCAAATTGAGTGATTCGAAGAGATTGCTGCTTTTAATGAGGAAGCCCTTCACGCTGTTCTCAATTTTTGAAGCTATTTCCTGGGCATTGGGGCCAAACTTGCTGATTTTGCCTAATATGTTCCATACCTCGTCCTTCACCTTATTATAGGTGTGGGAAGTGGTGATGTCGGTAAGATAATCTTTGAGCGCCCCCACGTTGGGGTCTATCGACATGCAGTTGTCGTTGAGCACGATAAGCAGATTGGTGTCGCTTACGCCTGCATGATTCATGGCTTCGAACGCCATGCCGCCGGTAAGGGCACCGTCGCCTATTACGGCTATGTGCTGTCTTTGGAGGTTGTGCTGGTACTTGGAGGCTACTGCCATACCCAGCGCCGCCGAAATGGAGGTGGACGAATGGCCTACACCAAAGGAATCGTAAACACTCTCTTTTCTTTTGGGAAAACCCGAAAGCCCCTTGTACAACCTGTTGGTATGAAAGCGGTCCTTTCTTTCCGTCAGTATTTTGTGGCCGTACGCCTGGTGCCCCACATCCCATACCAGCTGGTCGTCGGGCGTATTGAATGCATAATGAAGAGCGATGGTGAGCTCTACCACTCCAAGGCTGGCACCGAAATGGCCGCCATACACCGACACATTGTCGATAATGAACTGCCTGAGCTCACCTGCAAGCTGTACCAGCTGGGCCGAATCTAGTTTACGGAGGTCCGATGGATCGTTAATTTTCGCGAGCAATTCGCCGGGCTGTATCAACATGCTAGTGTCAGATTGCGATTATAGATACTCAACTAACCAGATAATTAAATGTTTTATTATTCACCAGGTGATATAGTTAAGCTTTCCCGCAGTATTTTCAAAAGAACAACGTGAGAATGGCTGTAATTTAGCAATACAGCAACAAAGGTACATTTTTTTGTTTAAAGCGTTACAATTGTTTCAGAGTTCCTAAATTTGGAGCCGTCCCGGCCCACTATGGATACAGCAAAAACGGATTCATCCAAGTTTGAAATCAAGCTTCCTCTTTTTGAAGGGCCGTTTGACCTTTTGCTTTTTTTTATTGAAAGGGATGAGCTGGACATCCACGACATTCCGATTTCGCAAGTTACTGCCGACTTCCTCGACTATTTGCACCGCCTCGAGTCGATGAACATTGAAGTGGCGAGCGAGTTTATACTGGTGGCGGCCACCCTTATGCGAATTAAAGCCAAAATGCTGCTCCCCCGGCCTGTACTGGACGAGCTGGGTAACGAGATAGATCCTCGTGAAGAGTTGGTGCGCCACCTGCTGGAATACAAAAAATACAAGTCGGTGGTAGACCAGCTGGCTACCATGGAAACGAACAGGCTGGAGCGCGAGGTAAGAGGTAACCTGGAGCGGGAACTTCGCACGCTTTCGGAGCTCAACAATGTGGAAGCCGAACTGCAGGATATTGACCTGTACAAGCTACTGAAGGTATATGTGAGGGTGATTGAGCGATTTGAGTACGAGCAAAAGAAGCCGACCCACCACGTAATTCAATACCCTTTTACCATCTCGAGCCAGAAAGATTACATACTGGGAAAGCTGGTTGACAAAGCCAGGATAACCTTTGTAAACGTGATAGAAGACCAGCCGTCGAAGATTGCGGTAATTTTCAACTTCCTGGCTATTCTCGAGCTTCTTCAGCTGCGCCTCATCACCATATTCCTTGGAGAAGGCTTCAACAATTTCTGGATTGAAAAGCTGGAAGAGGAGAGTGTGCCGCTAACGGAGGGAGAATCCGGCAGCTAAACCCGGCACAGGAGTTAACCGGAATGCAGCCCTGTCGCACAGCCGCCGGCTATAGCTAACAGGGCTGGAATCTGAATTTTTAATTACTTATACTCTCTCGAACTGAGAAAAGAAAAAGTTGGCTTCAATGTTGGCATTTTCGTCGGAATCGGAACCGTGAACCGCGTTAGCCTCGATTGATTTCGCGAAGATTTTGCGAATAGTGCCCTCAGCTGCTTTGGCCGGATCGGTAGCGCCAATAAGCTTGCGAAACTCTTCCACCGCGTTGTTTTTTTCCAGCACCAGCGCCACAATAGGGCCCGACGACATATAAGCGCAAAGTTCGCCGTAGAACGGGCGCTCTTTATGAATATCGTAAAATTTGCCTGCACGCTCCTGGGTTAGCTTCGTAAGCTTCATGGCCTTCAGCTTGAAGCCGGCTTCTTCAATCATCTTAAGTATTGCCCCGGTATTACCCGCGTTGTAGGCATCAGGCTTAATCATGGAAAAGGTTATAGATCCTGCCATTTTGTTTCGTTTGAATTTTTAAGGGTTTTAAAAACGCCCGCAAAGTTAGTATATTAATTCGGTTTGTGCGAAGAAGGTTCAAAATCCTCTGTCGGGTGTGGTGGCACTCGCCGGCTGCTTTTGTACAGGTAGAGCAGTGCTGCATCCGGCGGCGGTGGGCCGTCGGGTACCTGGCAGCAAGCCAAAAAGCGTCCTCGCCGAACCACCCACTTTGGTGGCGGTTTTCGTAATTGAAATATTCTTCTCACTTTTGCAGTTTACATTTTGCCACATCCACCATGGATAAGGTCGTATGACATGCAGCAAATAGATCAGTTCAAGGATTTAATCCAGGTTCCCAAGCGCATTATTATTACTACACACATAAAACCCGACGCGGATGCTTTGGGGTCGTCGCTGGGGCTTGCCAATTACTTGTTGGCCAAAGGACATACCGTGCACGTGATCACTCCCACTGACTATCCGGCGTTTCTTGCGTGGATGAAGGGCAATGCTGACGTGGTAAATTTTGAGGATGGGAACCAAAAATTGGCCGCGGACCTTGTAAGGCAGGCAGACAGCATTTTCTGCCTGGATTTCTCCTCGCTGAAAAGGATAGAAAAACTGGGCGAATTGGTGGATGCTTCAAGTGCAGTAAAAGTGCTGGTAGACCACCACCTTGATCCGGACAAATTTGCCGACTATGTGTTTTGGAGTACGAAGGCTGCGGCGACGGCCGAATTGGTTTTTGAGCTGATAGTGGCCCTGGGGGATAAAGAATTGATTGACAGCGACATTGCAGATTGCCTGTATGCAGGTATTATGACCGACACCGGGTCGTTTCGCCACTCTTCTACCTCGGCCAAAGTGCACAGAATAGTAGCCGAGCTGATTGAATGCGGGGCCGATGTAACCAAAGTAAGCAAGCTCATCTACGACAACAATTCGCTCGACCGGCTTAAGTTTCTTGGGTTTGCGTTTAGCGAAAGGCTTGAGGTGTTGCCAGAACTAAAAACGGCTTTTTTTGCGATAAGCAAAGAAGACCTCAAAAAATACAACTCTCAAAACGGCGATACCGAAGGCCTGGTAAATTACGCGCTTTCAATAAAAGGGATAGTGATGGCGGCCACCATAATTGAACGCGACGACAAGGTGAAGCTATCGCTGCGGTCGATGGGCGATTTCTCCGTCAACGATTTTGCCCGCAAACACTTCGATGGCGGCGGACATAAAAATGCTGCCGGGGGTGCCTCTTCCGACAACCTGCACGACACAGTGGAGAAGTTCAAGAAGTTATTAACTGAATACGAAGACGAATTAAATAAAAAAGTTTCCTTTCTAAATGTTTAAGAAAATCAGAAATCTATCGGGGCTGTTAGGATTGGCAGCGCTGGTGTTTGCCTGCGGCGACTCCGACAAGTTTACAACCGAATCGGGTGTAGAGGTGTCATACGTCCGAAAAGGTGAAGGTGAAAAACCCAAAGAAGCCCAAATTTTGACCATGCACATTGCTTATTCAGACGAGAATGGCAACGACATTTTCAATAGTGTGGAGGCGGGAAAAGGCAGGGCCCTGCCAATGCAATACAACGACTCCGCCTGGAAAAGCCAGGGTGTGCTTTATGAAGTGATTAAGGAATTGAAAAAAGGCGATAGCGTGCAGTTTCAGGTAACAGCCGAAGAGCTTTACGTGAAAACTTTTGGCGCGCAGGTACCCGATAGCATCAAGGCCGACAGCAAAATAACCTTCCGTCTCGGCATGGTGAACCTGATGAGCGAGGAAGACTACCGGGCGGAAGACATGGCTTTTATGGAAAAAGAGATGGAAAAGCAGAGAGCAGCAGCTGAAAACCAGATTGTAGCCGACGGCAAAACCATCGACCAGTTTTTGTCGGATCAAAATATTGAAAATGCGCAAACGACCGAATCGGGCTTGCGGTATGTAATTACCAAAGAAGGTAAAGGTGAAACTGCGGCTCCCGGGCAAACAGTGAGTGTTCACTACACAGGAACCACGCTTGAGGGAGAAAAATTTGACTCGTCTCACGATCGCAACGAGCCTATTAGCTTTGTGCTGGGTCAGGGCCAGGTAATTCCCGGTTGGGACGAGGGTATCTCACTGTTGAATAAAGGAGCAAAGGCAACGCTTTATATTCCTTCCTCACTGGCTTACGGACCAAGAGGTGCCGGTGGAGTAATTAAACCCAACGCCATCCTCAAGTTCGACGTGGAGCTGGTAGATGTAAAGTAAGATTGTTTTGACATGGCATTCGCTACTGGCTCCTGATACACTGTAGTGAATGTCATGTTTTTTTACGTATGCTGCTGTTTCGGCCGGGCAGGTCGTTCAGGAGGGCTTTTAAATGCAATTACTTTTATGAACAGGATTTCATTTTTATTGCTAGTGATGGGTGCGGTTTTGCTGGGGGGATGCAATAAAGACCCGCTGGAAGAGCAAATCGACGCCATCAACAAATACATTGACGATAACGACCTCGAAGGCGTGCAGGTAACAAGCAGCGGCCTGCGGTACCTGATTACCGAAGAAGGAACAGGCGCATACCCTGAGCCGCTCGACAAGGTGACCGTGCACTATGAAGGAACCCGTCTCGATGGCTCAAAATTTGATTCTTCATTCGACCGGGGCGATCCCTTTCAATTTACCCTTGGCATTGGCCAGGTTATTCCAGGTTGGGACGAGGGCATTGCGTTGTTGCCGGTCGGAAGTGAGGCGATATTGATTCTGCCTTCAAAACTTGCTTATGGCGACAAAAACAACCACCCCCTATCGGGCCAGGTGCTGGTTTTTCGGGTGGAATTATTAGAGGTAGAGTAGGATGAAAAAGATGTTTTTGAATATGAAATTGACTATTCCGGTTGCGTTTGTGGCTGTATTGGGCTGGGCAACCGTAAGCTGCCAACTTGCGCCTGTACCCGATCCCGATCCCCCGTTTGATGTGGAGGCACAATACAAGATTGACAGTCAGCTGATTTTGACCTACATCAATAAGTATAGTATCGAGGGTGTGCAGTTCACCGAATCGGGCCTGGGCTATAAGATTTTAGCGGAAGGCGAAGGCCCTTACCCGCAGAAGAATGACATCGTGTCTGTCCACTACACGGTAAGTCTGCTGGACAGCTCCGTAATAGCTACCACCTTAGAAGAGGTGGCCGTGAAATACGATTTGTACGACAGCCTCGGCACCTATGCACCGGTGGCTATTAACCTTGGGGGGTCTTTTCCTTTTAGTGGCTATTCATTGCAGGGTATGAGAGAAGGTACCCAATTAATGAAGCTGAACGACAGATTTCTGTTTTTTCTTCCCTCCAAGCTGGCATTGGGCACTGTAGAGTTTAAAGACCTTCCCCCCAACCAGGTGTTGATATGGGAGCAGAAAATGGTAAATATAAGGTAAATGGCTGACACAACGGGGGCGATTTGCCTTGCGACCAATAACGCACATAAGCTGAAAGAGCTTAAAGAAATACTGGGGGAGAGCATGCAAGTGCTCTCCCTTTCTGATATAGGCTGTACGGACGAAATACCTGAGGACCAGCCAACCATTGAGGGGAACTCGCTGCAGAAGGCCCTGTTTGTATGGGAAAAGTACAAAGTGAGTTGCGTGGCCGACGACACCGGGCTTTTGGTAGACGCACTTAATGGCGAGCCGGGCGTGTATTCGGCACGGTATGCCGGGCCGCAGCGCAACAACGACGACAACATTGCGCTGCTTCTGCAGAAGCTGGCAGGCGCTGCCAATCGCAAGGCACACTTCAAAACAGTGGTCACCTTTATCGACAGCGGAAAGATATACCAGTTTGAAGGGAAGGTCTTCGGCAAAATTTTGGAGCAAAAGCGCGGAAATGAAGGCTTCGGTTACGACCCGGTGTTCCTCCCTGACGACAAAAGCCTTACCTTTGCAGAAATGAGCAGCCAGGAGAAAAATGCCATCAGCCACAGGGGCCGGGCTATGACCAAGCTGGCGTCGTTTGTAGAATTTCAGCAAAAGAAGGCAGCAGTTTCATGAACGATCCATTGATAGTAGGAGTAACCGGGGGCAGCGCTTCCGGAAAAACGCTTTTTCTTACCCGGCTGCTCGAAACTTTCCAGCCTGGCGAGGTGTGCCTGCTTTCGCAAGACAACTACTACAAACCCAGAGAAACGCAGCCGGTAGACGAAAACGGCGTGAAGAACTTCGATACGCCACAGTCGATTGACTATGCGGCTTTCCTTAATGACATTGAGTCGCTGAAGAAAGGGAAAACCGTAAATCGGCAGGAGTATACTTTCAACAATCCCCTGGTTACGCCTAAAACCCTGGAGTTCCTCCCGGCTCCCATTATTTTGGTAGAAGGAATTTTCGTGTTTTACGATCAGGCGCTTTCCAGTCTGTTCAACCTCAAGCTCTTTATCGAAGCCAAAAACTATCTGATGCTGAAGCGGCGCATTACCAGGGATGCCGTGGAGCGGGGCTACGACCTGGACGATGTGCTCTATCGCTACGAAAAACACGTGGCCCCCACCTACGAGCGGTTCATAGAGCCGCTGAAATACGAGGCCGACATCATCATACCCAACAACCTCCATTTTGAGAAGGCCCTGCAGGTGGTAGTAACCTACCTCAAGGCGCATTTGGCAGAGTAATGGCAGGTTTTGTCGGCTTGGGATACAAATCTACCCACACAGAAGGTGGAGCGGCAAATCCGAAATGACTAGCCCGGCTGACAGGGTGTAAAACCGCAGTGTCGCGACAATAGGTTTCAATGTCGTTTAGTTAGCGATTATGATCCTCTCCCTTGCCCTCACTGGCCGTGCGCCTCCCAATGCTCCTAAGAGGGACAATAGGCCTAACTAGCCGACATTGCAATAGGTTTGGAAATTTATCAACACCCCCTCTGGATTATTCCCCTGAAACGCTTACTTTTGCGGTCCACATGAAGAAGTACGTGTCTTTTTCGGGTTTGAACAAACGCTTTTCACTGGCGATGGGGCTTTTTGCGGCCGCCATGGTGGTGTGTACTTCGTTCTTTCAATTTCACCTTGAACCGGTACCGTTAGCCAATGCACCGGTAAGCTACCAGCAAGAGGTGGTAAAAGAGGCCGCAACCCAGCCGGCAAACGATACAGACAAGGAAAAAGCTCCGCAGACATTTTGCACCATTCAGGCGGTTTCGCAGGGTGTGCAGCTTCATGTTACCTACGAGCCCATCGTTTGGGAATTTGCCGATATTGAGCTTCCCGAGTTTAAAGTGGAAATTCCCCGCGCGATTTATACCGCCAGCTGGGAATACTTCAAGGTGCTTTTTAGCAATATTATTTCACCCAACGCACCCTAGGCGGCTTTTTTTCTTCCTGATTGCTTATTGGCAGGCACTCACCTCCTGCTTATCTAAAATTTCCAAAAAATTAAAAACTTACTAGTATGAAAAATAAAGGTGGAATAATTCTACTTACCGTAGTTATTTCCTTACTGTGTATCTACTACCTGTCGTTTACTTTCGTTTCGAGAGGTATCGAAAAAGACGCCACTGAGTATGCTACCGATGCCAGCGGCAACGTGAGCTTCAGCAAAAAGCAGCAGTATCTCGATTCGGTGTGGAATGTGCCTGTGTATAACTTCCTCGGCATTGAATTTACTTACGAAGAAGTAAAAGAAACCGAGCTCAACCTGGGCCTGGACCTGAAAGGTGGCATGCACGTAACGCTGGAGGTATCGCCCATCGAAATAGTAAAGGGATTGAGCGGCGATAGCAAGAACCCCGCGTTCCAAAAGTCGTTGGAGGAGGCTAAGAAGGAAACGCAAACGGCTCAGGCCGCTTTTGTGCCAACTTTCTACGCGGCATGGCAGCGCAACTCCGATGAAAAGCTGAGCTATATCTTCGCCAATGCTGCCAACCGTGGTCGCATTAGCCTGCAGACCTCTGATGAGGAGGTGCTCGACATTATCAACACCGAGGTGGAAAGTGCCATAGACAGGTCGTTTCAGATTTTGCGTACCCGTATCGACCGCTTCGGAACGTCTCAACCAAACATTCAGCGCCTGCCCGGCACCGGCCGCATTCAAATTGAGCTGCCCGGGGTGAACAATCCCGAGCGGGTACGCAAGCTTTTGCAGGGCGTAGCACAGCTCGAATTTTGGGAAGTATACGAAATGAACGATATCTACAATACACTGTCGGCAATTAACCAGACGCTTGTAGATGAACAAAAGGCTGCCGCACCGGCAGCAGCCACCGCCGATACTACCGGGCAGGCTACGGCGGAGACTGACACTGAGACTACCGAAGACCTGGCCGATCTGCTTTCTGATTCTACGGAGGCCGCTGACGACGACCTGGCTGCCCAGCTGGAGTCTGACACCTCAGACCTTTCCAACCTTACTGACAACCAGTCGCCACTTTTCAGCCT
>CBFGTI010000026.1:0-44800 GCA_965651695.1 uncultured Imperialibacter sp.
GGAACATGCGGGAAATGAAGCTGTTTGGTTTCAGGTAGTGGAACTAAAGAATTAGCCCGGCAGTAGCTTGTAATGCGGCTGGCAAACAAATAAGAAGGCAGCAACGATGCTTCACCGGGGGCAAAAAACTTATCGCTGAGAACGGGCGTCTGCAATGGTATTTCGCCCCGGCTCATGGGTAGACCTTCATTTTTCTACGGATTTAGTCGCGCCTGCTTTTATTTATGCAGCCGGTAACTATCTTTAAACCTCCTCTCTTATTTTTGAAGACGGGTTCAAGGTTATATTTTTGCCAGATGAGTGTGATTGAAATTGATCGTTTTTTGAAGCGATTTTTAGCTGAAAGGCAGCGGATTATTTGCGTTGTTCTATTGGTCCAGTTGGTTTTCGCCAGTACTACCGTCAGCGCTTTTCAAGCCGCAGACACCCTGCTGTTGGCCATGCAGGAAGAGCTGGCCAGAGAAAAAACGGAATTCGCCAAACTAGCCAATCCGCCTTATTACATAGACTACCGGCTTTCCGAACTCAAAAACACGTTCATAAGGGCGTCGTTTGGCAGTCTCATCAACTCTCATAACAGCAGAAACCGCATACTAGCCACACGAGTAAAGGTCGGAGACTACTCGTACGACGATTCGCACCGGGCAGAAGGCCAAAGCTGGAGAAGCAGCGGGGGCGGAGGCTCATCATCCCCTGCTTTTATTCCGCTCGACAACAACATGAAGGCCATTAAGCAGGCCCTGTGGAAAGCGACCGAACAGGAGTACAGGCAGGCCCTGGAGAGCTATAAAATGGCGCTGAACGAGCAAGCACCAGGGTCTGTGCGAAATCAGCTGGGCGACTTTACAAAGGAAAGCCCTTCGGTATATTATGAAGAGCCGGCGGCAATTAGCATGACACCCGATGAGGTGAAAACATGGGAAAACCGGCTAAAAGAATTTTCTTCGCTATTTCTTCAGCGCCAGGATATTATTGAAGCAGACCTGATCTTCAACTTTACCAACGAGCGGAAATACTTTGTCTCGTCGGAAGGAAGCAGCGTGGTGCAGAACCTCACTTACGCCAATGTGATGGTGAGTGCGGCCATCAGGGCTGCGGATGGCGACGTGGCGCCGCTTTATCTGTCGTATTTTGCGCACACACCGGAAGGGCTTCCTGCTGAAAGCGTGATAAGAGGTGATATTGACAATATGCTTAAGAAGCTGGAGCAGCTTAAAAATGCTCCCCTGGCCGAGCCTTACTCCGGGCCGGCTATTCTCAGCGGAGCGTCTGCTGGTGTTTTTTTTCATGAAATATTCGGGCATCGGGTGGAGGGTCACCGGCTGCGCAATGACGATGACAGCCAGACTTTTAAGGCCCAGGTAGAATCGAGGGTCTTGCCAAAGGGTTTCGATATCTATTCCGACCCAACGGCCAAAGTGTATGAGGGCAAGAGTTTGAACGGAAGCTATACTTACGACGACGAGGGAGTAAAGGCAAGAAAGGTACAAGTGGTAAAAGACGGCATTCTCAAGAATTTTCTTATGAGCCGGATTCCCCTGGAAGAATTTGCCAACTCCAACGGGCATGGCCGGGCGTCGGCAGGTATGACGCCCGTGTCGCGGCAGTCGAACCTGCTCGTGGAGGAATCCAAGACTGTTAGCACAGCCGATCTGCGCAAAATGCTGATAAAAGAGTGCCGTAAGCAGGGCAAAAGCTACGGCTATCTTTTTCAGGAGGTAACGGGCGGTTACACTAATACCGACCGGTACACACCCAACGCCTTCAATGTAGACCCCGTGGAAGTGTACCGCGTTTACACCGACGGGCGCCCCGATGAGCTGGTGAGAGGAGTGGCCCTGATTGGCACGCCGCTTAGTATGTTTGCCGAAATAGAGGCCGCCGGCGGAGAAAAAGAAATTTTCACGGGCATTTGCGGTGCAGAGTCGGGCGGTGTGCCTGTTAGTGCCGTTGCTCCCTCCGTGTTTGTGCGCCGTATCGAAACGCAAAAAAAGCTGAAACTCAACGTGCAAGAGCCACTCTTGCCGATTCCCGGCTCCACCTTACCCAACTAATTGGTTTTGAAAAGTAATCGCCAGAGAATGAAAAACAGTATCGTAGCTTGTATTCTGCTTTTTTTGCCCGCCATGTCGCAGGCTCAGTTTTACCAGGAAGACGTGGTAAAAAAAGCTATGGAAGACGAAATGCAGAATAACATGGAGAATATGCGGCTGGAGAATGAGGAGGGGCCGTTTTTCATTAGCTATACCATCATGGATGGGCTTACCATCGATATTTCAGCCTCCCTTGGTTCCATTGTCAGTTCTACACAGTCGCCAGCCAAAGGCTATAACGTGCGGCTGCTGGCGGGTAGTTATGAGTTTAATGACGAGAGCTTTGATGGAGAATCGGATCGCAGCCTCGGGTTCACCAGTATAGAATTGCCCTCTGAAACTGATTATTTTGGTATCAGACGGGCTCTTTGGGCCTCAACCGATCTTGTATATAAATCGGCAACCAAGCTTTACAACGGACATGAAAACCAGGTAAAAAGCCAAAACAAGCCGCTGGACCAAATCCCACACCGGAGTTTTGCGAAAACACCTGTGGTTGAAATTTCTGAGACCGCTATACCTGAGCCAGCAAGCATGGAAGTGCTCGAAGCTTATGGCAGACAACTTTCTGCAGTTTTTCTCAACTACCCGGAAATTGACTTTTCAGCCGCCAGTTTGGATGGTTATTATGAAGTCAATTATTTTCTCAGCTCCGAGGGGAGCTACATCAAGCAAGCCAAGAGCGTACTCAATGCAAGGGTATATGCCATCGCTCGCACAGCAGAGGGGCAACCGGTGATGAACCAGGTCAATTTTTTTGCTGAAAGCCCCGAAGGGTTGCCTGCCATTGAGGAAGCAGTGAAGCAGGTGGGGGCTATGGCTGATGAATTGCTGGCATCGTTTCGTGCGCCGGCATTTGAAGACAGCTACTATGGCCCGGTACTTTTTAGTGGCACGGCAGCCGCCAGTTTGCTCAGCCGGTCTGTTAACCTCAGCGCAGGTGGTTTAAAAGATGCCGATTTCATTCCGTCGTCCCGCAATTTTCTGTACAACTCAGCCAATGGACCCGAGCTAAGGCCGGGAAAAAAGGTGGCGTCGGATGGTATTACTATTAAGGCGCTTTCTAAACTTACTGAGTACAATGGCACTGCACTTGCCGGCGCATTTACTGCCGATAGCGAAGGAGTGGTGCCGTCTGATGAGCTTGTGCTGGTGGAAAATGGGGTGGTGAAAAACCTGCTTGGCGATCGCACCATTACCCGTGCCGACCAGCAGTCGACAGGCCATTCGTCGGGCGTAGGGGTGCTGATGATTAGCTCGGAAAAAACCAATACGGAGGCGGAACTCAAGCAGCAGCTGATTGAAAAAGCCAAAAGTGAAGGGCTTGAGTTTGCACTACTTGTCAAAGACGTCGAATTTGGGGTACTGCCCGTATTCAATGTGTACAGGGTATCTGTGGCCGATGGAAGCGAGACTTTGCTGCGGTCGGCACTGATTCGGCAGGCCGACATGAAAATACTCCGAAAAATTGCGGGAGCTTCCGAAGAAACCATCGTTTATCATGCAGCTGGCCTGGATAACCCGAATTTCCCAACGTCGGTTATCAGCCCCGGTGCCATACTTGTAGATGAGATGGAAATTGAGCGGGGGAATAATCCCAACTTTAACAGCACGCCCTACGTGAAAAACCCGCTGGTGAACGAATAGGAGTGCCCTGAAAACCTTTCTCAGTCAGCCGCCGGCGGGGCAACTAACTGGTTGAAGAGCCGCTCCAGCATCTCGGCAGCATCTCGGCAAAGGCCCGGATGCACCTTAGATGGCTGTATAACGGTGCTTCTTGTGGCAGTTAGCCAGCGGAACCGTTCTGCAAGCGTCAGACTGCCAATAGGGCCAGCGTCTTTTCCGCCCCGGCAAATTTTCTCGAAAGACCCAATATGGGAGCGCAACTCCGCGATGTCGATGGACTTGCAAAAGGCCGTAATTCTACCCTCGTCCAGAAGAAATCTTGCATTGAGAAATCTTTGGCCCGCACACAATAGCACTACCCCCACGTTGAGAAACTCCTCTCGCTCCACATGCGGTACTATCCTTATTACTGCGTATTCAAACAAGTGCTTCTCTTGCATGTTGCGCTTCTTTTATGAAAAGTTCGGAATTGTTGAGCCTCGACTCCAAAAAATGCACGTAAGCTGCCCGGTGCAGCTCCGCAGTTTCGAAAGGCGAATCGTTCATCAGCCATTCATCGGGAATTGCCGACACAATGGACCTGAGAAGCTGAGGCGTAAGTAACCCGGCAAAGGTGTCGTTCACCTTAGTTAACTCGTTAGCCAGCGGCAGTAGCACATGGTCTTTTATTTTCGGAAAGGGCCGGGAGCCGTCCTGCCAGTTATCCCAGCTGTGGTGAAAATATAGTGAAGCGCCGTGGTCTATCAGCCATAACTCTTTATGCCACCACAGCATGTTGGTGTTGCGGACTGTACGGTCCACGTTCATCAGCAGGCAGTCGAGCCACACGATCTGAGATGCGAGCAGAGGGGTGATGCTTACGGCGATGGGGTCGAAGGTGATAGACCCCGACAGGTAATGCAGGGCCAGGTTTGTGCCTGTGCTTGCCTTCAGCAAATCCTGGATTTCCTCGTCGCCTTCAATACGCCCAAAGGCACTATCAAGCCCGGCGAATACGATCTCTGGCACTCTCAAACCCAATGCTCTGGCAATTTCGCCACCTATAAGCTCAGCAATCAATGCCTTATGACCTTGCCCGGCTCCCCGAAATTTAAGCACGTACAGGAAACCGTCGTCGGCTTCTATAATGGCCGGCAACGAGCCACCTTCCCTCAGAGGCGTTACATAGCGGGTCACATTTACAGTTCGTAATTTATGGTCAGGCGTCATTAAAGGTACAGTGGACGGTTTGGGGGTGTCCATTTCCACCACTAAAAAAGGCTGCTAACTGGTCTATTCCAAAGCAATACACAAGATTATTGCGTTGTGCTGGCTAATAGACTACAACAAACTGCCCGCCGACGTAACAGCGGCTTGCCGGGTTGCCTTATGTACTGCCGGCTTCAATCGATTTTATTGCAAACCCTTTTGGCCTATCCCGCTGCTGAGCTCAGTTGTTTTTGTGTACCGTCCCATCAGTTCTCCTGTAGCAAGCACATGGCCTTGCATGGCTCGTAGTAGCTGCTGCTTGGTCGATCCTTCCCGCAGGTCGAGCATGCGGTTAAGGGCAAACATTTTGAAGAAATATCGGTGCTCTCCATCGGGTGGACAAGGCCCGCCATACAAACGATCGCCAAAGCTGTTTTTCCCTTGTACGCCCGGTATTTCGTTTTCTTTTATCGCTTCTCCGAGTGGCGTAATGTTCCACACAAGCCAATGATCGAATGTGCCGCTAGGGGCGTCGGGGTCTTCCATTATCAACGCAAGGCTTTCGGTTTCGGCTGGCAAATTACCAACAATAAGGGGCGGGTTAACATTGGCTCCTTCGCAAGTATAGTGTGAAGGAATACTTTGGCCGGCAGAAAAAGCAGGGCTTGATACTGCCAGCTCTATTTCGGTTAATGTTTCCATAATTCTTTCTGTTTTTAGTAAAGTGCGAGACAAGACAGGCGGGATGATGAAAAACTTGTTTCTTGTTGAACAAATGCAAAAGCAAATGGGTTTGCAGCGTGGCGAATTAGCTGGACATAAATGCAATAAACCCGGCCGTTGTTAGTTTGAGTTAATCCGAGGCGATGAAAAATACCTAGAAATGGTGATTCTTCCGGCGCGAAAAGAAGCCAGCTTTACTGAACATTATTGGCTTAATGTTTGAATCAGTAATATAAGATCATCCCGAAATGCTATGAACGAATTTCTTCCTTGTCCGCTTTTTCTTTGTTTTCCATTGGCAACGCTGGTAGGCGGCCTTGTTGGGTTTATCCTTTACCGCGTTTTTTACAAGCGTGAGGCCAAACAGAGTCCTTCCGATGAAAGCCAGGCAAGAGACTGGGAAATCTCTTCCGACGATTGACCGGCAGTCAGGGCCGGCTTCACTATCGCTCTTGCCTTTCTTTAAACCACAATACCGGTGCTTAAACTTGTAACGTCATAAGTTTGCTTCCAGGCAAGAAACCCTCCTGAAATATTGTGAACGCTTTCAAACCCGTGGTGAACCAGGATGAGTGAAGCCAGGTAGCCGCGGAGCCCTTTAGCGCAGTACACTACATGTTTCCTTTTTTTATCAAGTTGGTCCAAACTGGCCCTCAGTTCATCCAAAGGGATGTTCACCGCACCTTCAATGGCACCGTCGCGATGCACTTCAGTGGGCGTGCGCACGTCCAGTAGCGTATAATCTTCTGTGGTGGAAAAGAGCCTCGCCGCCTCATCAATACTCATTTCAGTATAGGCAGCATTCAAAGCGTCGGCTGCTACGTAGCCTGCTACAATCACCGGGTCTTTGGCCGGCGAATAGGGGGGTGCATACGCCAGGTCGAGCTGGGGAAGATCGTAGATCGTGAGGCCGGCATATACTGCCGTTGCCAGCACGTCAACCCTTTTGTCTACGCCTTTTTCTCCAAAGAGCTCGGCGCCGTAAATTTTGCCGGATTCGGGGCTATAATAGAGCTCAATCACAATGTCCTTTTGATCAGGAAAAAAGCTGGGAGTGGAGCCAGCGACAGAGAGGCTGCTGTTGAAGGGCAATCCGGCGGCAGCCAGGGCACGGGGTCCCATGCCTGTGCGGGCAACCGTGTATTCAAAAACTTTCAAAATGGCGGTGCCATATGCGCCGGCAAACCGCTCGTGGCCTCCGGCAGCATTGGCGCCTGCCGCCCTGCCACCTTTGTTGGAGTGTGTTCCCATGGGAAACCATCCTTTGGCTCCGGTAACCTGATTGGCAACAGCGGCACAGTCTCCCGCAGCGTAGATATTTGGCAGCGTGGATTCCATTCTTTCGTTAACAATCAGTGCACCGTTGGGCAAATGTGCGGCTCCTTTGGCTGTTAACATGCTTGTGTTGGGCTTTATGCTTACCCCGACAAAGATGAAGTCGGTAAAGAACCGCTCTCCATTGCTTAGGATGATTTCGCTTGTGGCCGGGTCTACAGCGGTAACCGATACGCCCAGCCGCACCTCCACTCCGTTACGCTTCAGCACTTGTTCGGCCATGGCAGCAAATTTCACCTCCCAATTGGCAAGTATCTGATGCCCCAGTTCAACCACGGTCACCTTCTTTCCGGCGTGCACCAGGTTTTCGGCTGTTTCCAGTCCTACCAGCCCCGCTCCAATGATGGTAATGTGATCCGATTGTTCAATCACCCCTCGCTTCATCACTTTATCAAAGTCTGCTATCGTTTTGGCGTGAGCCCAATTGTCGTAACGTTCTATGTTCTCTATTGGCGGTAATACGGCACGGCCTCCGGTTGCGAATATCAGTTTATCGTACTCATATACTCCCTTGTCGGTAAAAACCAGCCTTTTCTGCGGATCAATGTCGTTGACAGGCTCATTTAGGTGTACTTCTATTCCAAACCTTTTTTCTAATAACTCGGGCTGCACAATCATCAGCTTGTCGCGGCTGCTTATTTTGCCAGACAGCGCGTAGGGGATACCGCATGTTGCATAGCTAATGTGGCTTGTGCTTTCAAACATCAAAATTTCAGCGTTTTCATCAGTCCTCCGCGCCTTTGCCGCCGCTGACGGCCCGGCAGATAAGCCCCCAACAATAATGATTCTTTGTTTTGCCATGTTCTATTTCAGCTTGTTTGGTTTCGTGGACCAAAGTTGTCCAAACAAGGCAAAGGCTTGGGTGACATAAGTAACCGTTGGAATATGATCTTTATCAGCTATTCCTGCCAAAAGTAGGTCGTCCGTTCCATCTGACGTGAGAAAACAGCCGCTGGAAAAAATGATGACGACCTGAAAAAAAATGGTTCTACTTTTGAAACTAGTTAGTAATACTAATAGTTTAATGTGTATTACTTTAATTTTATAAACAACGTCATAAGTTTATGTTCAAACACCTGCGGAACGACCTGCCTGCAAGTATTGTAGTGTTTTTTGTTGCCCTGCCACTATGCCTGGGCATCGCCCTGGCCTCGGGTGCGCCACTTTTTGCAGGCATTATAGCCGGTATCGTAGGCGGAATCATTGTGGGAATTGCCAGCGGCTCGCCGCTGGGAGTAAGTGGCCCTGCCGCCGGGCTGGCAGTTATTGTTTTTACTGCTATTGAGTCGCTGGGCTCGTGGCAAACCTTTCTGCTGGCTTTAATGCTGGCCGGGGTCATACAAATTGCCATGGGCTACCTGCGGCTGGGCATTATCGCCTATTACTTTCCCACATCGGTTATCAAGGGAATGCTCACAGGCATCGGCTTGATCATTATTCTGAAACAGATACCTCATGCATTGGGGTATGACGCTGATTACGAAGGGGACCTTTCTTTTAGAACAGCCGAAGGAAATACTTTTTCCAACCTGACGGCGGCTTTCGACTTCATCACGCCTGGTGCTGTGCTGGTAGCGGCGGTTTCGCTGGCCCTGCTTATTTTGTGGGATACGGTGCTTACAAAAAAACACCGCATTTTCCAGCTCATTCAAGGCCCGCTGGTAGTTGTGGCGGTCGGAATTTTGTTCAACAGCCTGTTTCAGGCGGGAGTGCTTCCCTTCAGCCTAAACGCCGACCAGCTGGTAAATATACCGGTATCCTCTTCCCTCGGTGAGTTTGCAGGGCAATTCAGCCTTCCGGATTTCTCACAGCTGGCTAACCCGGAAGTTTATTTTACAGCTGTTGTGATTGCGTTAATTGCCAGTCTCGAGACCTTATTGTGTGTAGAAGCGACGGATAAGCTGGACCCGATGAAAAGAACTACACCCACCAACCGGGAGTTGAAGGCGCAGGGTCTCGGTAATATGGTTTCCGGTCTCATCGGCGGCCTTCCAATTACCCAGGTAATCGTGCGAAGCTCAACCAATATTACGTTTGGCGGCAAAACCAAGCTATCGGCCATTATCCACGGCTTCCTGCTGTTAATCAGCGCTATTACCATACCTCAGCTGCTAAACCAGATACCACTGGCCACGCTGGCAGCCATATTGCTGATAGTGGGGTACAAGCTGGCGAAGCCGTCGCTTTTCAGGGCAATGTACAACCTGGGTTGGGCGCAATTTCTGCCCTTTGTTGCCACGGTAGCAGGTATACTGCTCACCGATCTGCTGCAGGGGATTGCCATAGGCACAGTAGTGGCGATCTTTTTCATACTTCGCAGCCATTACAAAAATCCCTACGTGTTTCATGCGAGCAAAGCAGGAGAAAATGAAGTATTTACCATCAGGCTGGCGGAAGAAGTTTCTTTCCTGAACAAAGGGAGCATATTGCAAACCCTCAATAGTCTGAAAGACGGTTCGAATGTGGTGGTAGATGGCACCCGCATGAAGGTGATTGACCATGATGTAATTGAAATTATCAGGGATTTTATAGTGAATGCCCGTAGCCGTAATATCAAGGTGAAGCTTGAAGGAAAGGCGCTGCTGGAACAACTGCAGCTTGAACACGAGTACAAGTTGGAGCTGAAGGAGAATACAGCCAGCATGCCGCAACACGGATAACTTAAACTTATATAAACAAACATTTCTATGAGAACGCTCACAAAGGAAATGCAGGACAGCCTTACACCTGCGAAATCGCTTCAGCTGCTGAAGGATGGTAATGCACGCTTTGTAAACAACCTTAAAGTTAACCGGAACCTCCTGCAACAGGTGAACGACACCTCCGACGGGCAGCACCCGTTTGCCTTTATCCTGAGCTGCATCGACTCACGCACTTCCGCCGAACTAATATTCGACCAGGGCCTCGGCGACGTGTTTAGCTGCCGTATAGCAGGCAACATCCTCAACGAAGACATCCTGGGAAGCATGGAGTTTGCTTGCAAGGTCGCCGGTTCAAAAATTGTGGTGGTATTGGGGCACTCGAAGTGTGGGGCCGTAAAAGGGGCTTGCGACGACGTGAAGCTTGGCAACCTTTCGGCACTTCTTCATAAACTGAAGCCGGCAGTTGATGCGGAGAAAGCTACTAAGGAGAACCGTACTGCTGCCAATGCTGAATTTGTAGAGCACGTGGCTGACCTTAATGTGCGCCTCACCCTGAAACAAATTCCTCAGCAGAGCTCTGTTATAGCTGAAATGGTGCAACAGGGCGAAATTGCACTTGTTGGTGGTATGTACGACGTGGAAACCGGCGTGGTTGAATTTTATGAAGACGACATGATTGCAGCCGAAAGCCTTAGTATGGAAAAATCTATTGCGTAGCTTTGGCGCCGGATTACCAGTACTTTTTTTCGAGATGCAATCATCCAGTTCCAGCAAAAGATGATGAATAGTTACCTGAATGTCGACAGGCAATTTCAGCCGGTAAAGATCCACATTGACGTGGAGGAGAAGCTATATCTCAAGGATCCCAACTCGTCGGTGCTGGGGTCAGGCATTATCCGGCATAGCATAGAAATGATTGATGAGATGGGATTTGAGGCTTTTACCTTCAAAAAACTAGCAATGAAAGTTGGAGCTACCGAGCCGTCGATCTATCGCTATTTTGAAAGCAAGCATAAACTGCTACTCTATTTGCTGGCATGGTACTGGAATTGGCTCGACTACAAACTTATATTGGCCACAGGGAATATTGAATCGGCCGAAGAGCGGCTGAGAGTGGCCATCAGGCTGCTCTCTCAGCCTCTTGAGCGCGACCCGAACTTCGAACATGTGGACGAAGTGGCCCTTTACAGAATCGTGGTATCTGAGTCGTCCAAAGTGTTTCTCATCAAGGAGGTAGACAAGGTGAATAAGGAAGGCCTTTTTATTGGTTATAAAAGGCTCTGCAACAGGGTGGCTTCGATAGTTTCTGAGGTTAATCCCAATTATCGTTTTCCCCGTGCGCTCATATCTACGGTGGTGGAAAGCTCCCACGACCAGAAATTTTTTGCTGAGCATCTGCCATCCCTTACCGACGTATCCGATGCCCGGCACCATGATACGACCGAATTTCTCATGGAGTTGGTTTTTAATGCCATCGATCGAAAGTAGCATCTGACGGGCGGGCAAGGTGAGCAGGACCTCCGTGGTATGCTCCCGGTGTTTGGGAAAGCAACAAAATGCCCTGGCGGGGGTGAAAATAATAAGGGCTATATTTACCTGCACCATTGGCTGAACACCGTATGCGAACCGACGACAATTATAAAATTCCAGGCAACACCCGCATCGGGCACGTGCACCTTAAGGTAGCAGACCTTCAGCGTGCTCTCGATTTTTATTGTGGGCTGCTCGGCTTTGAGCTCACCGCTACCTACGGCGCTGATGCCGCTTTTATATCGGCTGGGGGCTACCACCACCACATCGGGCTAAATACATGGTACAGCAAAGGGGCCCCGCCTGCATCTCAGCAAAGTGTTGGCTTGTTTCACACAGCAATCCTGTACCCAACACGGAAAGACCTTGCTGCCATATTTCAGCGACTGCGGGAGGCCCGATACCCGCTAACCGGCGCCTCCGACCATGGTGTTTCAGAAGCATTGTACCTCGACGACCCCGACAGAAATGGCGTGGAGCTATACTGGGACCGCCCCAGACAGCAGTGGCCCGTTAAACCTGATGGCTCTCTGGAGATGTTTACCAAACCGCTTGATTTGGCGGGATTGCTGATGGAGTTGGAAGGGTAAGGCCTCTTTTTTTCAATACTAGCGCCCGAAGGAGTGGTTCTCCGGTATGCTGAAAGATGAAGTGGTGGTGGGCATTAACATGATCCACATCATGGTACTTTTCTACAGGCATCATTTCTTATCGGTTTTTGAATGAGTTTATTCACATCAAAAACAGGATGAACTTCCAGAACAAATCGGCGAACAGGCTTGGCTTTTGGTCGGCGGTGCTCTCGTCGGTTTTTAGTCTTGTGTATGTTGTCGGTCAGCTTGCCGAATGGCTGGGACTGCTGGGGTCCGATGGCGGGCCGGAAAGTGCCAGCACTGCGCTCGGTATCGTAGTACTTTTAACTCCTTCACTGTTTCTTGGATCTACTTTTTTGGTACTCATGGTCTGCGTTCATCATTTTGCTGCCGAAGACCGCAAGATATGGAGCCACACAGGCCTTGTTTTTGCAATCATTTACACAGCCTTGATCAGTATTAACTACTATGTGCAACTCACACTCGTATTGCCGCACATTGTTCAGGGAGAGACCGAGAGTATCAAATTTCTTCTTTTCATTCCTTTCGACTCATTTCTCTACTCTGTGGATATTCTCGGCTACAGTTTTATGAGCCTCGCTACACTTTTCGCCGCCTTCGCATTTTCGGGACCAGGATTAGAAAAGACAACCAGGCGATTTCTAATAGCTAATGGCCTGATACTGCCATTTATCGCTCTTCAAACCTACTTTCACTCAATGATATGGATTGCTGCATTGTGGGCAGTTACTTTTCCCGGCGCCACCATTTCTCTGGCCATCCTTATCCGGAGAAACTCTCAATAGCCTCTAATTTCTACCTGGCAAAGGAAAAGCTGAAATTTTAATACGATTAAAGAAACCCTTCCTCCCCTCCTTCGTTTAACAATTTTGTTAAACAAAAAAGATAAGCGACGGCATTTCAGCCACCAATGAGCACCGAGGAAATCCAAACCGAAAAGCTGATAAAGGAAAAGGCCAAAAACCTTCTTTTTTCTAAAGGGCTGATAAAAGCCACTACCCAGCAGATTGCGGATGAGGCGGGTGTAAACCGCGCCCTGATCCATTATTACTTTAAGTCGAGAGAGCAAATGCTCGACATTTTGCTGAACGAGGCGCTGCAGGAAAAAAGAGAGCGGGTGAGAAAGATCTTGTCATCCGGGCTGCCTTTCAGGGAAAAGATAGCCCGCTATATTGATGTAATCATTGACTACAACATGGCCTATCCGTACCTGGAGAACTTTATCATAAGCGAGACCGTGCGGCAACCCGATAAACTGGCAGACTACTGTGCAAAAAACAAGGCCAAGTCGAGCGACCTGATAAGAGAACAACTGGCAGAAGAGATTGTAGCCAAAAGGCTCGCTCCGATTTCGGCGGAGCACTTCCTTGTGAACCTGCTTGCCCTGTGCAACTACCCGTTGCTGGCCAAGCCGGTGCTGCAAACCATCCATGGCATGACGGATGCAGCTTACCGGAAATTCCTGCTCGAAAGGAAGAAAATCATTTACGTGACCATTTTTCATGAAGAAATGCCCGAACTAAACCCCCAAACTCAAACAGATTAATCGTCTCCCAGGAACAGCGAACTTATGACATTTACTTTACCCCAAGCCCGGCTACGACCTTTGGTTTACCTGGCAATTGTAATTCCCCTGCTTGGCAGGACACAAACCACAGATAGCACATTAACCTCGGCCACATTGAATGCTGTGGTAGCCTACGCACTGGTGCATCAGCCACAGGTGAAGCAGGCACTCATTGACCAGGAAATCACCGAAAAAATGATCCGTGGCCGGCTGGCCGACTGGTATCCGCAGCTCAATTTCACTTACAACTACCAGCACTTCACCGATCTGCAAGCCAGTGTAATTGGTGGCAATGTAATCCGTTTTGGGGTGAATAATACCTCGTCGGCCCAGTTTAACGCCACACAAAATGTATTTAGCCGCGATGTGGTGCTGGCCAGTACCACAGCAGACCAGGTAAGGATGCAGGCAGCTTTGAACACCACCCGCACCAAAGCGGACATAGTGGTTGCTGTTTCAAAGGCTTTTTACGACCTGCTGGCGACTACCCAGCAAATACTGGTGAGCGAAGAGTCGGTGGTGCGGCTGGAAAAAAGCCTGAAGGACGCCTACAGCAGGTACACCACTGGCATCTCGGATAAAACGGATTACAAGCGTGCCACTATTCTTCTGAGCAATGCCAAAGCTTCGCTGAAGGCGAACCAGCAGCTGTTGGAATACAAGACCTCCTACCTGAAAACATTGATGGGTTATCCGCAAGACCAGGCGTTGAGCGTGCAATTCGACGAACAGGAGATGCAGGAGCAGATAGCGCTCGATACGCTTCAGCCACTCAACTTTGCCGGCCACATCGACTACCAGGTAATGCAGAGCCAGAAAAACCTGCAGGATGCCAACGTGAAGTACAGCCGGTGGGCCTTTATACCGTCTGTGAGCCTGTTCGGCAACTACAACCTCAACTATCAAAACGACCGCTTCAGCGAGTTGTACGACACAAGGTATCCGTTCTCTTTTGTGGGCGCCAGTGTTGCGCTTCCCATTTTTCAGGGAGGTAAACGGTTGGCAAGAATACAGGAAGCCAGCCTCGGCAGCCGCAGGATTGACATCGGGCTCAACGGTCTTCAGAATAGCATCCGTACGGAATACACACGGGCGCTGGCGTCGTACAGAAGCAACCTGGCCGACTATGAGGCACAACGGGAAAACGTAGTGTTGGCCGAAGAGGTGTACGACATTATCAACTTGCAATACCAAAACGGGGTGAAAACCTACCTGGAGGTGACTATAGCCGAGAGCGACTTGCGTACCAGCCGCATCAACTATTACAATACGTTGTACCAGGTGCTTGCCAGCAAAATGGATGTACTTCGGGCCCTGGGCCAAATCAATTATTAACCTTTGCTTATACTCTTACACACATGGCAGTGAAAAAATATTTAACCTATTTCAAACCATTCATATCTCCGAAGCCTGATGCAAATCCAGCAAAAGCGTCATGGGTTTCTTTTGGACAAAAGCCTTTGCAGGCGATAACAATACTAATAGCCGCTTCACTTCTTTTGGCAGGCTGCACCGACAAGCAGCCAGCAGGTAGGCCCGCCCAAGGACCGGTGCCCGTAAGTGTGAGCGAAGTAAAAAGTGCAGTGGCAGCGTACTACGAGGAGTACCCTGGAATCGTTCGGGCGCTGCAGGAGGTGGAATTGCGGGCCCAGGTGAGTGGCTACATTACCGGCATTCATTTTAAAGAAGGCGATAAGGTGAGAAAAGGGCAGAAGCTCTATTCTATTGATCCCCAGCAGTCCGAAGCTTCTTTTAACCAGGCGCAGGCCAACCTGGCGGTGCAGGAGGCCAACCTTCAAAAGGCGAAGCAAGATGTGGAACGGTACCGTGAGCTCGACAAGCTTGATGCGATTGCCAAACAGCAGGTCGACTACGCCGAAGCAGCGTATGTTTCGGCGAAACAGCAGGTGGAAGCGGCAAGAGCAGCAGTGAACAGTGTGCAGACGAACGTGCGGTACTCTACCATCACAGCTCCTTTCGACGGCACCATTGGCATTTCGCAAGTCAGGCTGGGGACCTCGGTATCGCCCGGTCAAACCCTGCTGAACACTATCTCGTCCGATGATCCCATTGCCGTGGATGTGGTAGTAGACCAATCGGCCATTTACAGGTTTACGCAAATGCAGGCACAAGCAGGCGCCGGAATGGCCGATTCAACGTTTCGGCTTTCCATTAACCGCCAAAAATACCCTCACCATGGCAAGCTTGGCTTTATCGACAGGGCAGTGAATCCCCAGACCGGTACCATAACCATGCGGGTCGAGTTTCCGAATCCTGATTACAGCTTGCGACCAGGCATGAGCGGCACACTGCGTGTTTTGTCCAATACCGCTTCAAACTCTATTACCATTCCTTATAAAGCAGTGAACGAGCAACTTGGAGAGTTTTTCGTGTACGTGGTGAATGACGGCAAAGTATCGCAGCGAAAGGTAAGGCTGGGAAAACAGCTTGGACCTGACGTCATCATTACCGACGGGCTGAAAGCTGGTGAAACCGTAGTGACAGAGGGTGTGCAGAACCTCAGGGAAGGGAGCGCCGTCAGCATTTCGGAATAAATCACTTCCCAAAAAATAGTTTAACAACCACTTATTCAATCCCGACAAAGATGGTCGCAGATGTTTTTATAAAAAGGCCCGTTACCGCTATTGTTATCTCAATTGTATTCGTGCTCGTGGGCCTCATAGCCATGACTACCCTGCCAGTGTCGCAGTATCCGGACATTACGCCGCCCACAGTGGCGGTAACCGGCACTTACATTGGTGCCGACGCGCAAACTGTGGAGCAAACCACCACCACCGCCATCGAAACACAGATTAATGGCACACCGGGTATGACGTACATGACGAGCAACAGTACCAATAGCGGTGTGAGCAGCATTACCGTAACTTTCGACATTGGCACCGATATCGACATTGCCACGCTTGATGTGCAGAACAGGGTAAGCGTTGCCGAACCTTCCCTGCCCGAGATTGTGCGACGGCTCGGGCTCACGGTGCGCAAGCGGAACCCAAGTATTTTTATGGCTATCGGTGTGTATTCCCCTGAAGGCACCCACGACGCTACCTTCCTTGGCAATTTTGTCAACCTCTATATGAAAGACGCTTTGCTCAGGGTGAAAGGGGTGGGCGATATTTTCGCAGTGGGGGATGAGTTTGGCATGCGGATATGGCTGAACCCGGAAAAGCTGGCCAACCTGCGCATTACTCCCGCAGAGGTGAATGCGGCCCTGGCAGAGCAAAACCTGCAGATCTCAGCCGGGACCATTGGCAGCAACCCTCAACCCGCAGCGCAGGCTTTTGAATACAACGTGCTCACTAACAGCAGGATCAGCAAGGTAGACGATTTTGAGAATATTGTAGTGCGCACCAATCCGGCTGATGGAAGCATGGTTTACCTGAAAGATATAGCCCGGGTGGAGCTTGGCAAGTTCAGTTATGGTAATTATCCGTTTGTAGAGGGGCATCCGGCGTCGTTTGTGCTGCTGTACCTTGAACCCGGAGCCAACGCGCTGGCAACCAACGAAGGGGTAATGAAAGCGCTTAATGAGCTAAAGGCGGGGTTCCCTAAGGATGTAGACTACCTTGTGCCGCTGGAAACAACCTCGGTAGTCGAGGTTTCTATCAACGAAGTAGTTACCACCCTGCTTGAGGCGCTTGTATTGGTTATTTTGGTGGTTTTCCTGTTCCTGCAGAGCTGGCGGGCCACGCTTATCCCAATTCTGGCCATTCCGGTTTCGCTTATCGGTACCTTCATATTCTTCATACCTTTCGGGTTTACTATTAATACGCTCACGCTTTTTGCGTTTGTACTCGCCATAGGCATTGTGGTAGACGACGCCATAGTGGTGGTGGAAGCCATACAGCACAACATGGACACTTACAAGATGTCGGCAAAGGATGCCACCGTCAAGGCCATGAAGGAGATATCGGCGCCGGTAATTGCCATTGCCCTTATACTGGCGGCTGTGTTTGTGCCGGTTGGCTTTGTGCCGGGTATTGTAGGCAAGCTGTATCAGCAGTTTGCCATTACCATTGCCATTTCGGTGCTTATTTCTGCTTTTGTAGCATTATCGCTCACACCGGCACTCAGCATGCTGTTGCTAAAGCCTGCCGACCCCAATGCAAAAAAGAATTTCCTGGATCACTTCTTTATCAGGTTCAACCGATGGTTTGAAAAGGTAGCCGGTTCTTATACCACGAGTGTGGCGGCCTGGATTCGCAAAGCACCCTATGTGGTGGTAATGATGGTTGTGCTGTTTGTCGGCCTTTTCCTGTTGTTCCAAAACAAGCCAACGGGCTTTATACCTACTGAAGATGAAAAGCGGATGTACGTAACCTATGAAATGCCCGAGGGTACATCTACCACCCGCAACGTTGAGCTTCACCTGGAGTTGCAAAAACGCATTACGGCTATTCCAGCGGTTGATGTGGTGGGTGGTTTGGCTGGCTTAAACATTCTTACCTTCTCCAACAAATCGAACGTGGGCACGCTTTTCGTAAACCTGAAGCACTGGGATCTTCGCGACCCCGACACAGAAAGCGTGGAGCGGATAATGGCTGAGGTGCAGAAAATTACCTCGGACATAAAAGAGGCAAATATCAGGGTAATTGCTCCGCCTGCTATTCCCGGTCTTGGGCGTTCGTCGGGCTTTACCTTTGAGCTGCAGCAAACTACCAGCACCGACAATATCCAGGAGTTTGAGGGGGTAATGCGGCAATTTCTGGCTGCGGCTAATCAGCGGCCCGAAATTGCAGCGGCATACTCGTTCTTTTCGGCACGTACCCCGGCGTATCAGATTGATCTCGACAAGGAGAAAGCGAAAAAATTGGGCGTAAACGTAGCCGAAGCTTATAGCACCCTTTCAACCTTGCTGGCCAGCAGCTACGTAAACGACTTCAACGTCTATGGCCGCAATTTCCGGGTAGTAACGCAGGCCGATACTGTTTACCGCCGCGATGTGAGCGAGATTGGCAAATATTACGTGCGCAACAGTATGGGCGGTATGGTACCACTGAGTACGCTAATTACCAGTAAGGTGATAGAAACGCCGGCGCTCATTTCGCATTACAACATCTACCGCGCCGCTGAGATACTGGGTACGTCGGCGCCGGGTTACAGTAGCGGACAGGCCATTGAAGCACTCGAGGAGGTGGCTGCCGAGTCGTTGCCCGACGGCTACGGTTATGAGTTTAGCGGCATGACCTACGAAGAGATACAAGCGGGGCAAAGCCAGCTGCTCATTTTCATGGTATCCATTGTTTTCGTATTTCTTTTTCTGGCAGCGCTTTACGAAAGTTGGTCCATTCCGTTTTCTGTATTGTTTGCGGTGCCGATTGGCGCCTTTGGTTCAATCCTTACGCTTACATTTTTGCCAAGCCTTACCAATAACATTTATGCGCAAATAGGTCTCATTACACTAATCGGCCTGGCAGCGAAAAACGCGATCCTGATCGTGGAATTTGCCAAGGAAAGGGTAGACGGAGGCATGGAAATAGTAGCAGCGACGCTGGAGGCAGTCAAACTCCGCTTAAGGCCGATCATCATGACCTCGCTGGCCTTCATTATGGGAGTGCTGCCGCTGGCTATTTCTACGGGTGCAGGTGCAGAAGCCCGCAAAACAATTGGCTGGACGGTGGCAGGAGGCATGGTGGCAGCCAGTTCTTTGGCCATTTTTGTGGTGCCGGTGCTGTATGTTATCATTACCAGGTTTGCCTATAGAAAGAAGCAACTGGTAAACTAATTGCTGAGCAAAACCGCAGACCGCCAGCTGGGCCGGCTGCGGTTTTGCTTATATCAATCGCTTGGCGTTTTCCATCGCGAAATGCCGTGCCAGCCACATTTTTGCGCCAGTAGCAGCCATATTTCCTGATGATCAGGATCACTTTTTCCCACCGTTTTCGTCATTTGCCAGTTGGGCCCAACATCCTAGTTTTATGCCGCTGATGTTGCGAAGGCTATCGTTAACAGTAACACTATGCCGGATGGAGATTGATTTCGCTCGTTGCGAAAAAAACCATGGGACCGCTACAGGCGCATGTACCTCATCAGCGCAAATTATGGCAAAAAACAACACCCCATGAAAACATTAATTGTAGCTACAGATTCTTCTGAAGCAGCAGAAAGCGCGGTAGAGTTTGCCGGGGCCATGGCGAAGGATCTTCGGGCTCGGGTAATTTTATTCAATGCATTTAGATTGCCGCTTCATTCGTCCAATTCGCTCATTTCAGGTAAGACAATCGACTACCTAACCACAAAAAATGACAAAATCCTGCATGATAGAACATTGAAATTGGCACGGGATTACGCCATCGAAGTTAGTTTCAGGTCAGGTTTTTTGACAGACGTAAATGACGAGCTTTGGGACCTGTTTGAGGAGTACCATGCCGATATGATTGTGATGGGAATGGCCTCCGCTTCGGTGGAGCAAACCATCTTCGGAAACACCACAACTGCGGCCATTATGCGGCGCAAGTTCCCTGTGCTGGCGGTTCCGGCAGGCACTATGTATCATGGTATCAGGAGAATGCTGTTTGCTGTCGACGCATACGACGAGGTGAAAAGCGACACACTGGTGAGGATAAAGGATATTGCGGAGGTTTTGCAGGCAGAAATTGAGTTTTTTAATGTGCAGCAGGCTGGAGATCATTCGGTGGAAGTGGTGATACCGGCTCAGGTGGCTACGCTGGAAAGTAATTTGGCAGGTGTGGTGCATCACTACAAGAGCGTGGAGTCAAAGTCGGTGATTGATGAGATTAAAGACGAGGTGAAGAAATCTGAGGCGGATCTGCTCATCATGGTACCACATACATACGGACTTTGGGGTGCCATTTTTCACAGAAGCAAAACCCGTCAAATGGCTTCCGACAGCGTGATTCCGCTGTTGTCAATTCCTTCCTAACCGTGCAGAAAACAAGCTGAAAGCCCGTGCTGCCGGGGCAGCACCGGAGTAAAGGCTACAAAGAACGCGCTGGTGACTCCACACCGGGTGGCACAGGTTTGAGGATAAATGGGATAAGAAAACACTGAACAATGGTGATGATTACGCCCACCTGATCTGTAAACCCATGTGGATCGCCGGTGGCCAGCAGAACAGCCTGTACAGGGAGGGAGCCGAGTATAAGCCACAGCCGCATGCGGTTGGCACCACTCCACGGGATCCGCTCTTCGGCCGCCTTCCTGTCGGTAATAATTACTGCAGCGATAAGCAAGAGTGCCAGAAGCGACAATGGAAGTATAATCCACGTAAGGGAGATGTGCACATTGAGCGTATCGCCATGGAACATTGTGTCGCCGTTGATAGCGATATCAGCAAGCAGGTTTCCGAAAACATTCATAAACCAGGCGAGGAGCAACCCGTAAAACAGCTTGCGGTTTCCAGCCCAGTGAATGGCGAAAAACAAAGCTACATAAAAAGCGAGTTGCAAAATCAAAAAGAAGAAATCCGGTGTAATGCCTGCGCCGCCGAGCGGGAAGCCATAGTAAACCGTACCCCATTCATAACTGCTGCCGTCAAAGATGGACCGCAAAAACGGCAGCCACACAATCATAAAAGTGAGCGAGATCAAAAAGCTAAGCACGTTGGTCAGCTTGTTGGTTTTTCGGTAAGCAATAATCGTTTTCATAGTTAAAATTTTCACTATGATCGAAGAATGTGGCTGCAAGTTGCAGCGAAAGAGGGAGTTTGGGGCGAACTTGGGCTATCAGGGACGAATGGTAAGGCTGCTCAGTGCGGGAGCAGTTGGTAGAGGTCGTCAACATACTGCCGCGATACGGGTAGCGGGCCTTTTACCCGGTTGAGAAAAATTTCCAGCTTGTTGCGGTTGCCTTTTACGTGATGCAGTTGAAGCATATTAACGATATACGAGCGATGGCAGCGAATGAGTGCGGGATGAAGCCCTTCTTCCTGCACACTTTTAAGGCTCTTTCGCACAAGGGTTTTGGCCACGATGTCGTCTTGCACGTAGTATACCGAAATATAATTGTCGTCGGAGGCGATATACAGCAGGTCTTTGATTGAGAGACTCAGCCTCTCTTTCTGGTTGTCGGCCACGAACACCAGCTGGCTATCAGTGTCGGGTGCAAGCGTGGTTGCCACATCGAGCGACTGTTTCAGGTTCCTGATTTTACCGTAGAGATGTAGCGCAGCAAATGGGAGAAACGCCAGGGCTGCAACGTTTCCGATAAATTGCAAATAGCTGCCAAGCACGAAATCGTGCCAGCCGCCAAGCAGGTTGTAAAGAAGAAAAATTCCGGTGCTCAGCAGAAGTATTGAGGAAGCACCCCACGCCAGGGGAGCTTTGATTCGCAGATACTTGCGGAGAAAGGGGATGAGAAAAAACTCACTTAACAGCAATAACAGGCTGGAACACAGTCCTATAAGCAGCATGGCAAAGAAAAACTGTGGCGAGATGGTTTCTCTCGGATTGTAGTTGTTTACGCCAAATGGCTGGAAAAAAAGCAGAAACAGAAATATGAATAGCCCGGTGAGTGAAATAAAATACAGCTTCTCCTTTCTGCTGAAAACCGTGCCGAAGCCTGACCAAAACTCCCTGAACGTTTTTACATACCGCATGTCTGTATAGTTAAAGGTAAAAATATGAACCATCGGCGAGAAAACATCGGTCGGAAGCATGTACAGAGGGGCTATTTCGCTCCGCTGGTATTCAGCACCAAAACGCATTGGGTGCAATTTTGCAGTGAATTGCTTAACTTCATAAGAATAAAACTGCTGATGCCTTCCTATAGCCCATGCAAAAATCGATATCGCGGAAATCGTTTCTCAAGAGGCTGCTAGCCACCCTGGCAGCGCCCGTTGCGTTTATGTCAAGCGTGTTTGGCAGGGGCAGCGAATCCACAGGCAGCAGGCCATCGGCTGCTGCAAACAACTGTGGCGCTACCGACCGCACCACAGCCGGTCCTTTTTACATCAGCAGTGCACCCGAAACCCACAATATCAACTACAAGAAGCTGAGCGGTAAGCCAATGCGAATTTCTGGCACCGTGTACGGCGGCGGCGATATGCGCACACCTATTGCCGGAGCGCAGGTGGAGGTATGGCATGCAGACGACAAAGGCGCCTATCATCCGGAGCGACAGGGAGACATTCGCCAGTTTGATGAGGCCGAAATTTGTCTCAGAGGTATACAGTTTACAAACGGTAAGGGTGAGTTTAGCTTCGAAAGTATTGTGCCAGGCCTATACGGCAACCGGCGCCGGCATCTCCACTGGAAGGTGACTGCCGAAGGACATTCAACACTTGTTACGCAATCGTACTGGCTGGGTGAAAGGGGCAATGCACTTGAAAAAAGGGATCGAACAGACGCCAACACCGAGGAATGCCGCTATGTTGATTTTAAGGTTGATGGCGGTGTCCACACAGGCATTTTTGACATTGTGCTTGAGCAAAACGGATAACCGGAACATGGCACTTTTTCAACCAATCAATCGGGTACGAAAATTTGCAGTACGGTAGTTTCGTAGAGCAGGTCGTCGCTCGAAGGCACCGCCTCGTCTGCGTTGGTGGTCCAAAATTGCCACCGGCCCCCTTGCATTTTTACCCACACCAGGTTATTAGCTTTGTCCTGCCACCAGGTTTCGCCGCCCGAGTCCCGCACTTCCTGCAGTGAGCCCACCTTACTATACCCATACCACGTACTGTACGCCCGCATGCCGACTACGGGCGTCAATGCGCCATCGAATTGAATCGCCATTACCTGTACGTCGTCGGTAGTAAGCATGTTCTCCACATTCATCTGAAAATTGGTCGGTAGTGCATCTTCGTCCGGAAAGGTAAGCTCGTAGATGCCATCCGGGCTGGTGGCAAAATCGCGCATATGCTGCAAAAGGTAGTCGGGCTGGGCTTCCGGCACTGTCCATGTTGCTATTTCTTCAAGATTTTGATTAAGCCGCCGCACTTTAATGCCCATCAGGTCGAAGTAAGGCTGATTTTTGGGCGGAGCATCGCCCACACCATGCAGCACAAATCCTTCGAAGCCGTAGAATGGACCGGGAACGCTAACGCCACCCGACACTGCCCCGGGTGCTACTTCGGTAATCGGCTTCCCGTGGGTTAAAAAAGGATCGTTGTACACAAAATAATTGCCTGGCGGGCCCCAAATGCCATGGGGGTCCCAAAGTGCGCTTGCCAGGGTAAAGTAGCTATAAATGGCTTTCAGCTTCACGCCTGGGTGCGAATTAATGATCAGATTACCCTCGTTGCGAGTCTGCCCTTTTTCAACCGGCCGTATATAATAGTCGTCGGTGGAAAACACGCCGCTTCGTTCGTTTTCTCTGGCTTCAAAATTTACCACAATGTTGTGTTTGATATCGAACGTGCTGTGGTATGTGGCAAAAGCAGCAGGTGCCGATGACGAAAACCCACCAGCGAAATCGGCCTGCTCCGGTCGGCCTGTGCCGTTCATCAGGTGGTTCAGGCTGGTGCCTACTACCAGGCTGCGTTCAATTACACCATCGGAGCCAGATCCCGCAAAAAACCTCCCGCAGTTGTCGGCCGAAACAACTTCGAAATTGTCAGGCCACACCGCCCTGTCCCAGATTCCATTGCTGCCGTTTTTCCACACGTTATATCGGGAAAGGGTAAACCTTCGCAGGTCGGTAAACGGCCAGGGCACATCGCGACCTGTAGTGGTTGACCAGTACTGCCGCGGAAAGGTGTTACCGTCGTTGTCTATCTCTACATCGTCGATGCGGATGCCTTCAAGCCGGTTTGAATGCGCCGTGTTGTTATCGAAAACGCCAAACTGTAGCCTGCTTGGGTTGAGTATGACACCGTCGTCGCCCAGCACGCTTTGGCTTTCGCCCCACGGGTTGGCCGGAAAGGCCAGCCAAAAGCCGATCGCCCCGCAGTCGGCGGCAGTATTGTTTACAGTCACGTTATCCGGATTGGAAATCCAAAAGCCTGATGCTCCCCGTTCTCCGGCCTCGTGCTGCTTCAAAGGCTGGGAGGAGTTTCTCACGTGCAATACCAGGTTTCCATCGAAGGTATTTCGTCGTTCTACGGCATCTTCTGTAAAGATGCCATGACCCTTGATATCATATAGTATATTGTTTTGAATGAGAAGGCCGTTGGTGCCGTGTACCACTATGCCCCGGTTTGCGGAACTGTTAATCACAGAATTTTTAATGTACTGGCCGGTGGCGTCGCCCAACGTGGAGGAGCCGCTATAGCTGAGCATGTGCCAGTGAAAGGCGTACCGACGCAGTCTGCCTCTCTGTCCGCCGCGCCTTATTTCTACGCCATTCACATGTGCTGCTGCTCCCTGTCCCATTATCATTATGTGTACACCAAATCCCTGCTCCGTCCATAAGGCGTCGTTTGGGGCCTGTATCACAATGTTGCGTGTGAGGTTGCCCACCGGGGCTCGCTCATCGAGTACTCGTGGGGTGGTTGCCGTTTCGGTATCCGCTACCGGGGGAGCTGCCAGGTTTTCAGGGCTTAGGCTCATGCCGGAAGTAGTAGCGTATTGTAAAAGCCCCCACCGGAAGGCATTGAGTGTTTCGGTACTGGTTAATTGCTTGCCGTCTACTTTCGATAGGCTCATTTTTTGTGAAACGGAAGCACCATTGCCTGCCTGGTAGAAGTCTGTGGGCCCCACGACAATTTCGTCACCTGCTCGCCAGCCGGTTTCTGCCACGGTGGCGAGCTCTTTACTTCCGGCCTCGGCGTGCTGGTCAATTTTTGTCCACGCTACGGCAGGCGGTGTACCATGCAAGGCCAGTGTTCCTCCCATCACCATTATGCCTCTTGTACCCATTCCCATTATGTCCTGGCCGGTATCGGAGCCGGTGAGTGTGATAATTGCGTTGTGAGTGAAGGGCTGTAATTCGCTGCCTGCCTGCAGTTTGCCATGCACGGCTATCCAGTCGCTGGTGAGCGCCAGGTCTTTGTGTGCAAACTCCAGCGTACCGTTTATAGTTAAGCCCGCAAGGGCAGGGGAGTCTTCGTCGAGAATAATCTTTTTGCCAGACGGAATGGTAACTGTACTACCTGCCACCGGCTTGCCCCCGGTGCCCCAGGTTGCCGGGTCCGACCATAGAAAAGTAGGTAAACCGGCGACAACAGCTAAAGTTACCGAATACCAGGGTTCGCAACCGGGCGCCTGAAAACGAGCCCGGTAGTATTCCGGCACGTTAACCACCTGCTTGAAGGGTGTTACCGTAGCATTCTCCAAATCACTCCACTGCTCGCCATCAGCCGACTGCTGCCACTGTATTTCGCCAGCAAAGCTCCCGGTAGCCAGCACCACGGTGTCGCCGGTTGTTGCCTCGAGCGTTACCTGAGCGAAAACCAGCGCTTGTGGGGTCAGGATAAGTACCGCACTCCCTAACCAAATTTTTAGCCTCGACATCATCATTTTTCAATTAATATTTTCTGATAGCGGGTGGTGGCTCCGGCCGACAGCTGAAGAAGGTAGATACCGTTTGGCACTGTTGCGATATTGATCCGGTCGAGGTTCCCGGAATTCGTGCTGTGTAGCACAATCTTGCCGCTGAGGTCGTAGAGGGTCACAGCCTTTATTTCTTCCTGAGATGCTATGAAAAGGAAGTCGCTGGCCGGATTGGGATAAACACGCAGCGTTTCCGCATCGTCCTGTACGCTGAGTGGGTCAGCACAGGGGGGCAGCTGCGGGATGGGTAAAACTACAGAGTGCGTCTGCTGACCATAAATGGCCGTGCAGCTTGCCATTAGCAGGCAGAATGATATCAGAACTTTCATAAGCCAAAAGTGCAGCTGTAATTAACTGAAGGCAAGAATGAGGCGTCTACATGGCGTCTACAGCATCTGATATTTAAGGCGGGGTAAGCCCGGCAGGCAAAAAGGCCAATCCGCAAGCAGCCGGCTGATAAAAGTCATTCCCCCCCTTAAGCTAGGTCATGTGAGGTCGCAGCGCAATGCATTTACATTTGATAGCAAATAAAGCAGGGTATTACCCCAAACTCATGGAAAGTTACCACCTCCTTACATTGTTTATTACCGCGGTTTTCCTGGTGGGCGGTGCTATTATCTTCAGCTACTACATAGCGCCTTATAAACCAGGGCTTATAAAATCCGAGCCGTACGAATGCGGCATTCCAACCGAAGGCCCCACCTGGATTCAGTTTCATGTGGGCTACTACCTGTTTGCAATTATCTACCTGATCTTCGATGTGGAGACTATTTTTCTCTATCCGTGGGCGGTGGTAATGAAGGAACTGGGGCTGGTAGCATTCGTGGAAATACTCATTTTCCTTACGGTCCTGGGTTTGGGTTTGCTGTATGCATGGAAGAAAAAAGCATTGATATGGGAATAGACATAAAATCGATACCCTACGCCGACTTCAACGACAATGAAGCGCTGGAGGAGCTGAACAAAGGCGGAAGCAGTGTGATGGTCAGCTCGCTGGACTCGTTAATCAACTGGGGCCGATCCAACTCGATTTGGCCGCTCACCTTTGCAACCAGCTGCTGTGGTATTGAAATGATGGCAGCAGGAGCACCCCGCCACGACTTTGCACGCTTCGGGATAGAAGTATACAGGGCTAGTCCGCGCCAGGCCGATGTAATAGTGGTTGCCGGAACTATAGTGAGGAAGATGGCCCCTGTGCTCAAGCGTTTGTACGACCAGATGGCCGACCCAAAATATGTAATTGCAATGGGCGCATGTGCCATATCAGGAGGACCATTCTACTATAATTCCTATTCCGTTGTGCGTGGGGTAGACCAGGTAATACCTGTGGATGTGTACATACCCGGATGCCCTCCAAGACCCGAGGCGCTTCTCTATGGCGTGATGCAACTGCAACGTAAAATAAAAGCGCAGTCGATAATGAGAAAGGCGGCCGACAAAGTAGCTGAAGAAGGCCCCGCACCTTCGGCAACGCCCGATGCTGCGGATGTGCAACCAGACATAAACCCAGCGGTATGACAAGCGAAGAACTAACATCCTTTGTTACCCGGCTTGCACCCGAGCTAGTTGCCGTTGCCAACCGGCAGTTTCCGGAGTTTGTGGTAGCCGCAGACAAAATTCATGGTCTGGCCAGGCAGCTGAAAGATGACGCCGACACACAAATGGACTACCTTTTTTGCCTTACAGCTGCCGACCGCAAAGACGGGCTGCATGTCATCTACCACCTTACTTCGTCTGTTTATCGCCACTCCCTGGTGCTACGGGTGATTTTGCCCGACAAGAACACGCCTGTGGTTCCGACGGTAGGCGATGTGTGGAAAGCGGCCGAGTTTTATGAGCGCGAGGTATTCGACCTTTTCGGGATCGTGTTTCAGAACCATCCTGACCTCCGGCGGATATTCCTTGATGATGACTGGGCGGGGTTTCCGCTCCGCAAAGACTACAAAGATTCATTTACCCTTGAAGCCTAGGCTATGGAAGAGACAATTGTTGCCGTTGATCTGAAGGAAAAGGAGGAATACATCATCAATATGGGACCGCAGCACCCAAGCACACACGGAGTGCTGCGTATGGAGGTATGCCTGCAGGGTGAGAAGGTAAAGGACCTGGTGATTCACTGCGGATACATCCATAGAGGCATCGAAAAAATGAGCGAAAAGCTCACTTATCCGCAGCTTTTGCACTTAACCGATCGCATGGACTACCTGTCGGCGCACATCAACAACGAGGCGGTGGCCTTATGTCTGGAAAATGCAATGGAAGTAGAGGTGAGCGACCGTGTGAAATATATAAGGACGATACTGGCCGAGCTTACACGGCTTGCTTCGCACCAGCTTTGGTGGTCAGCTTTTGGAATGGACCTCGGTGCACTTACCACCTTCTTCTATGGCCTGCGCGACAGAGAGCACATCCTCGATATTTTTGAAGAAACCACCGGATCGAGGCTGATCCAGAGCTATATAACGCCGGGAGGACTAATGCACGACATTCATCCCAACTTTCAAAAGCGGGTGGTGGATTTTGTAAAGTACTTCAGAAAAAAACTGCCAGAGTACGACGACCTGCTTTCGGGCAACGTAATCTTCAGGGAGCGCACACAAGGTATCGGATATCTTTCAAAAGAAGAGGCAATTGACTACGCAGTTACGGGGCCCAGCGGTCGTGCCTCAGGATTTCATTGCGACATACGCAAGATTGCACCTTACAGCGCATATCCCTTCGTGCAGTTCGATGAAATTACCAGCACCGGCGGCGATACCTATAGCAGGTACATGGTCCGTATGAAAGAAATGCGGGAGTCGCTCGGCATAATTGAGCAGTTGGTGGAGAACATACCTCAAGGAGAAACCCGGCTCGACCTGAAAGCTATAAAAGCACCGAAAGGAGATTACTACCAGCGGGTAGAAACAGCCCGTGGCGAGCTTGGCGTATTTGTGGTAAGCGACGGTGGTCCCATGCCCGCACGGATCAAATACCGGTCGCCTAACTTCTCAAACCTGTTTGTTCTCAAAAAGATCGCCGTTGGCCACAAGCTGGCCGACCTGGTGGCCATTAGCGGTTCTCTCGACTTAATTATACCCGACATCGACCGATAAACTCAAGCTGTATGTACGACTTTAGCGACCTAACAAGCTCAATTACCCGCTACCTCGACGAGGCTTTCTCACCACTATGGTCGGGCATTATTGCCATGCTTCTTCTCGGTATCGTCATCCTTATTTTTTATGCCATTATGGGATTGTACCTGGTGTATGCCGAGCGAAAAATATGCGCTCGCATGCAAAACAGGGTAGGACCCAACAGGGTAGGGCCAATGGGTCTCTTCCAAACAATAGCCGACCTTATTAAGCTACTGCTCAAAGAGTTGATCTACATTCGGAATGCCGATGGGTTCCTTTTTAACATCGCTCCTTTCATTGTGATAGTAGCTTCCGTAATGACGATCGGCTCCATTCCATTTGCGAAAGGGCTGCAAGCCATCGACCTCAACATAGGGGTGCTCTACATCCTGGCTATATCCAGTATGGGGGTAATCGGCATCCTGATTGCAGGGTGGGCCAGCAACAGCAAGTATTCGGTAATAGGGGCTATGCGGAGCGGTGCACAAATTATCAGCTACGAGCTAAGCGTGGGTCTGGCTTTGCTGTGCATGATCACCTACGCCGGCTCGTTGCAGCTTTCGGAGATAATAGCCTCGCAGCAGGATGGCTGGTGGATATTCAAAGGGCATATACCGGCAGCGGTGGCTTTTGTGGTTTTTCTGATTGCGGGCACGGCCGAAACCAACAGGGGGCCCTTCGACCTGGCCGAAGCGGAGTCGGAGCTTACCGCGGGGTTTCACACAGAATACTCGGGCATCAAGTTCGCCTTCTTCTTCCTTGCTGAGTATATGAATATGTTCATCATTGCTTCCATTGCTACTACCGTTTTCCTCGGCGGCTGGCTTCCTTTCCACCTGTTCGGCTGGTCGGGTTTCAACACGGTAATGGACTACATACCGCCGGTGTTCTGGTTTTTCGGAAAAACGGCCTTCGTCATTTACCTGATGATGTGGTTCAAGTGGACGTTTCCCCGCTTGCGTATCGACCAACTGCTCACGCTCGAATGGAAATATCTGCTGCCGGTAAACATGCTAAATCTTGTATTGATAGCCTTTTTAACCCTCATGCAATGGCACTTCTGAACACGCTGAAAGAGATAAAAAACTACTTCGGGGAAATTTACCATGGAGTAGCCTCGCTTGTACGCGGGATGAAGGTAACCGGCAAGTACTTCATTAAGCCGGGGGAGGTTGTAACACAGCAATATCCTGAGAACAGGGCGACGCTGAAGATGTTTGATGCCTTTAAAGGAGAGCTGGTAATGCCCCACGATGAGAACAACCAGCACTTGTGCACCGCATGCGGCAACTGCGCACGCAAATGCCCCAACGGCTCAATAGAAGTAGTGGCCGGCCGGGTGCAGGGTGAGGACGGGCGCTCAAAAAGGGTGCTCGAAACATATATCTATCACCTGGACAGATGCACTTTTTGCGGCCTTTGTGTAGAGGCCTGCGAAGAGGGCGCTATCCAGTTCAGTCAGAAATTTGAACACGCCGTGTTCGACAAAAAGAAGCTTACCAAAGTACTTAACCAACCAGGATCCACCACTAAAGCTAAACCGGAATGACAGGGCCAAAGATCATATTCTTTATTCTCGCCACAGCTATTGTGGTGTTTTCTATCGCCTCTGTGGTGGACAGGAGAATACTCAGGGCAGCTATTTACCTGCTGTTTGTGCTGGTAGCCGTCGCTGGACTGTTTTACATGATGAACTTCCAGTTTCTGGCAGCCGTGCAGCTTATGCTTTATGCCGGCGGCATTGTGGTGCTCATCATCTTTTCTATTCTGCTTACCAGCCAAATCAATAGTAAGCTGGAGAAGCCCAAACTCAGTCACCTGATTCCCGGCCTTATAACGGCAGCCGGTGGAATTGCCCTTGCTACCGTTACCCTGCTGCAATTCTCATTCGCCCCGACAACGCTGGAGGCCATTGTGCCTGACATGCGGGCAATCGGGCTCCAACTGATGGATACAGGGGAGTATGGCTATGCACTTCCTTTCGAAGTGATCAGTGTGTTGCTTTTGGCAGCGCTCGTAGGCACAATTTACATCGCAAGAAAATCACGGACATGAACTTACAAAACGAAATCCCATTGGAATACATGCTTGTACTCAGTACAATGGTGTTTTTCACCGGTCTGGTGGGCGTAGTGATCAGGCGAAACCTCATTACCATGCTGATGGGAATAGAACTGATGCTGAATGCCGTGAACATCAACTTTGTCGCATTCAACCATTACCTGTTCCCTCACGGACTGGAGGGCCATTTTTTCGCACTTTTTGTGATGGCTCTCGCCGCCGCCGAAGCTGCTGTCGCCATTGCCCTGATCATCAACATATACCGGAAGTTTGCAACTGTAAGCGTAGACGACGTCGACGAACTTAAATATTAACCTATGGACTTCTCATACACATTGCTGATTCTCCTGCTGCCCCTGGTTATCTTTTTTGTCCTGGGTTTGTCGCATAACCGGCTTAAGCCGATGGTAGCCGGCATCATTGGCACCACCAGCCTGGGCGTTATCACGCTGCTTTCCCTTTTTACAGCTTATCGTTACTTTCTTTCCGGCCCCGGGGTTGGCGGATATACATCAATTGCGCCATTTAACCTGCTGTGGCTCAGCTTTACGGATCAGCTGCAGATACACCTGGGGATAATGCTCGATCCGCTGTCGGTAATGATGCTGGTGGTGATTACCGTTGTTTCGCTGATGGTGCATATCTACAGTATGGGATACATGAAAGGGGAGAAGGGCTTTCAGCGGTATTACGCATTTCTTTCGCTGTTTACTTTTTCAATGCTTGGACTGGTAGTGGCCACCAACATTTTTCAGATGTACATTTTCTGGGAATTAGTGGGGCTTTCTTCGTATCTGCTCATAGGCTTTTACTACGAGCGACCGGCGGCTGTGGCGGCCTCAAAGAAAGCATTCATCGTCACCCGTTTTGCAGATCTGGGCTTTTTGATCGGTATTCTGATCCTTTCATTCAGCAGCAATACGTTTGATTTCAACATCCTTACCAGTCTCGATGGCCCCATTATTGGCCAGTCTACCGGCGCCATTTTCCTCGGGATGTCCGTCGTTACCTGGGCTATGCTGCTCATTTTTATGGGCGCGGCTGGCAAGTCGGCCATGTTTCCGCTACATATATGGCTGCCCGATGCCATGGAAGGCCCCACGCCGGTGTCCGCACTCATTCACGCTGCCACCATGGTTGTTGCCGGCGTGTACCTGGTAGCGAGGCTGTTTCCTGTCTATGCGTTTTCGTCGCCTGGTGCATTGGAGGCCATTGTTTATGCAGGCAGCTTTACTTCGCTGTTTGCAGCCATCATCGCCTGTACGCAGCTCGATATCAAGAGAGTGCTGGCTTATTCAACGCTTTCGCAGATTGGTTACATGATGGTGGCGTTGGGCGTTTCCGGCTATGGAGGTGGGGCCGGGCTTGGCTATATGGCGTCGCTTTTCCACCTTTTCACGCATGCGTTCTTCAAGGCTTTACTATTTCTGGGTGCCGGTTCTGTTATTCACGCCGTGCACAGCAACCTGATGACAGATATGGGCGGCTTGCGCAAATACATGCCCGTTACGCACATTACGTTTCTGGTTGCCTGTCTTACTATCGCGGGTATTCCGCCGCTGTCAGGCTTTTTCAGCAAGGATGAGATTCTGGTTGCGGCCTTTGAGCACAACAAAATCATCTTCACGGTGCAGTGGCTTGTCGCCGGCATTACCGCCTTCTATATGTTTCGCCTTTATTTTAATATTTTTTGGAGCAGCGAACCGGCGTATCGGCATACACCACATGAGTCGCCAGCGAGCATGCAAATTCCACTTGTTATTCTTGCGGTTGCCTCGGTTTTCGCCGGATTTGTTCCCTTCCACCACCTGGTTACCAGCGACGGAAAGCCCTTCGATACGCACGTTCATTGGGCGGTTGCCATTCCTTCTGTTCTAATAGCCCTGGCAGGCATTGGAACCGCGGCCTGGCTTTACTTCCGGCAAAGCCAGCGGGCGGAAACTGTGGCCAGCAGCCTGAAAACGCTATACACTGCGGCTTTCCGAAAATTTTATATCGATGAAATCTACTTGTTTATTACCCAACAGCTCATTTTCCGGTTTATCTCGGCCCCTGTGGCATGGTTCGATCGCCACATCGTAGACGGCACCATGAACCTGATAGGAAACTCTACGGTATCCACTTCCGGCGTCATTAAGAAAATGCAATCAGGGCAAATGCAGCTGTACATCTGGGTTTTCGCGTCAGGTGCTCTTTTACTCACACTATTGTTGCTCTACTTAATCTAAAATGGTCATGAACATATTGCTCTTTTTGCTGATCATACCCCTTCTTACTTCGGTGGGGATCGTATTCCTGAAGGATTTGAAGCAGGTGCGCCTGGTTTCGGCCATTGGTATGAGCGTTCAGTTGCTCTTTGCTTTTCTCCTGCTTTTCCTTTTTTACAAGGAGCGGAACGCTGGAAATGCAGACCAGATGCTGTTCGTTTCCACCACCACCTGGTACGAGTCGTTTAATATTCAGCTGAAGTTTGGAATTGACGGCATTTCGGTTTCGATGATCCTGCTAACGGCTATTGTTACGTTTGCTGGAATATTTGTATCGTGGCAGGTCGAATATCTCCACAAAGAATTTTTCTTATCGCTGATACTGCTTGCAACCGGCGTTTATGGTTTTTTCATTTCGCTGGACCTCTTCACCATGTTTCTGTTTTACGAGGTGGCTGTCATTCCGATGTACCTGCTTATCGGCATTTGGGGAAGCGGACCGAAAGAGTACTCGGCAATGAAGCTGACCATCATGCTTATGGGCGGTTCTGCCTTACTGCTGGTGGGTTTGCTGGGCATCTATTTTAATTCAGCGCCAGAAGGAGGGAAGCTGACATTTGACCTCACGGAGATCGCAAAAAACGGGGTTCCTCTTGTGGCACAAATGTATTTCTTTCCGTTCACCTTCATTGGCTTTGGTGTACTCGGTGCTCTTTTCCCCTTCCATACGTGGTCGCCCGATGGCCACGCTTCGGCTCCCACGGCGGTTTCGATGCTGCATGCCGGAGTGCTTATGAAACTGGGAGGCTACGGATGCTTTCGGGTGGCGATGTACCTGCTTCCTGATGCAGCCCACTCACTGGCATGGATATTCATTATTCTTACTGCAATAAGCGTGGTGTACGGCGCATTTGGCGCAATTCTGCAGAAAGACCTCAAATACATCAACGCTTACTCATCGGTGAGCCACTGTGGCCTGGTGCTGTTTGCCCTGCTTATGATGAACGAGACAGCTACCACCGGCGCCTTTCTTCAGATGATTTCTCACGGCCTTATGACTGCCCTTTTCTTTGCGCTAATAGGCATGATATACGGCCGCACCCACACCCGGATGATAAACGAAATGGGTGGACTGATGAAAGTGGTGCCATTCCTGTCGGTATTGTATGTAGTTGCGGGCCTGGCTTCGCTCGGTTTGCCCGGCTTAAGCGGGTTTGTGGCAGAGATGACGATTTTTGTCGGTTCCTTCCAGCATTCCGATGCTTTTCATCGGGTGGCTACCATAGTAGTGAGTTCGTCTATTGTGGTTACGGCGGTTTACATTTTGCGGGTGATAGGCACACTGCTGCTCGGGCCTGTTAAAAACGAAAACTACTTCAGCTTGAAGGACGCACTCTGGTATGAGAAGGTCGGTGGCGTTGCACTGCTGTTATCTATTGCTGCCATTGGCATAGCTCCCCTTTGGCTTTCCAATCTTCTGCGAGAAACACTCACCACATTACTTCACAATTTTACAAATTAAGCCATGAACTGGGACTCGATTTACATCATGCGGCATGAGGTACTACTGGCGGTACTGATTCTTTACCAACTTGTGGCAGACCTCACCGACAGTACCGATAATAGGCGCCTTGTATTCATTACCGTCGCTGTATTTGTTTTGATGCTCGTCGCAGGGCTTCTTCCTTCAGCCGGCGGAACTTTGTTTGGCAGCATGTATATCAGTGATGATTTTAGAACGCTTCTCAAGAACATCTTGAGTCTCTCCACGCTAATCGTTTTACTTCAGTCGTCTACGTGGTTAAATCAGCCGTTGCAGCGGACGAAAGCAGGAGCTTTTTATCTCTCAATTTTTGCCACGCTGCTAGGCATGTTTTTTATGATTTCCGCAGGAAATTTTCTCATGCTATACCTGGGCCTTGAGCTGGCAACCATTCCCCTTACGCTGGTAGCAGCATTTGATAAGGAGCTAAGGCGATCGGCTGAGGCGGGAGTAAAGCTGCTAATGTCTTCTGCCGTTTCTTCCGCAGTATTGCTTTTCGGCATTTCCCTCATCTATGGGATATATGGTACGCTGCAGTTTGCCCAAATAGCTGGCTCCGCGGCAGGCAGCCCCCTGGCACTGATGGCGCTGGTTTTCTTTCTTTCGGGTTTAGGTTTCAAGCTTTCGCTGGTTCCGTTTCACTTGTGGACGGCAGATGTTTACGAAGGCGCACCGCTGGCCATAACTACCTACTTCTCAGTAGTTTCGAAAGGAGCTGCCTTATTTACACTCATGCTGGTTCTTTACCGTGTATTTGGCCAGCAATATGACATTTGGGTAACGGCGCTGTATGGGCTCGCCGTAGCTACCATGATAGTAGGCAATCTTTTTGCGCTGCGACAGAAAAATATGAAGCGTTTCCTCGCTTTTTCATCCATTGCGCAGGCGGGATTTATGATGCTGGGCTTTATGGGTGCGGAAAAAATGGGAATGAGCGTAATTGTTTATTTTATGCTGATTTACGGGTTATCGAATCTGGCAGTTTTTGGTGTGCTCTCTATTGTTCATAATGCCACCGGAAAGGAAAGCATCGACGATTTCAACGGTTTTTACACCACCAATCCACGCTTAAGTCTTGTTATGCTCGTTTCGCTGTTTTCCCTGGCGGGAATTCCGCCGGTAGCTGGTTTTTTCGGAAAATTCTTTCTGTTCACTGCAGCAGCTTCCAACGGTATGTACCTACTGGTGCTAATCGCCGTTCTAAATGCTACCCTTTCGCTGTATTACTACCTGCTGGTAGTAAAAGCAATCTTCATCAATAAAAGTGAAGCCCCCATTGCCACCCTGGCATCTACGGCCTACGAAAAACTGGCTTTTGCCATTTGCCTGGCGGGTGTATTTGCTATCGGTTTCGTTAGCTTCATTTACGAGTATATTGAATCATTGATTTAAGAAGACACGGCAGGCCTGGCCATCATTGCAGGGCAGCGCTGACTTTTTCACAAATCGCCGCGGGCCTTACCACCTGTTTAGGCGGCATTCGGCCCTCAGGCCTGTATAAGCCCCGATCGGGTACTTCATCGGGGGAACAATCTTTTGCAAACCCGCAACTCTGCCGGAACCATTTCTGAGGCCAGAGCAAAGGCTCCTTCAACAAACAGGGGTGTAAAAAAAGCGCCCTGAATCATCGCAAAGCCTAACAAATGTCATGTGAAACGGGACGGGAGCTGGCTAACTTTTAAAGGTATTAATAAGTCAACTTCATCTAAAAGTTTATGGCTAAAACAATCGAGCACCTTGAGGAGGCCACCATCCGATTCGCGGGGGATTCCGGCGACGGCATGCAGTTGGTGGGCACACAGTTTTCTGAGACGTCCGGGTTTGCCGGTAACGAAGTCAGAACGTTTCCGGATTATCCGTCGGAAATTCGAGCACCGGAAGGCACGTTGTACGGTGTTAGCGCATTTCAGGTTCACTTTGGCACACAACATATTTATACACCCGGAGATGTAATTGACGTGCTGGTGGCCATGAATGCCGCATCTTTGAAAGTAAACATACCCAATCTTCGCAAGGGCGGCATTATTATAGCCAATACTGAGGGTTTCGATGCCCGCAATCTTGGCCTTGCAAAGTATGCCACGAATCCGCTGGAAGATGAGAGCCTGCACGACTACGAGGTCCACTCGCTCGACATCAGCAAAGAAATTAAAGTGGCATTGGCCGGCAGCAGTTTGCCACCGAAGCTAATGGCCAAAACCAAAAATATTTTTGCTTTGGGCCTTACTTACTGGCTTTTTCACCGCCCGCTTGAGCCCACGGTGAACTGGATCAACAAGAAATTCAAAGGCAAAGATGAAACAATACTTGCCAACGTGCATGCTTTAAGGGCAGGATGGAACTATGCTGAAAAGCACCCATCGTTTCAAAGGCAGTATGTGATCGACCGGTCGCCGCTGCCCCCCGGCAGGTACCGCAACTTAACCGGCAACGAAGCCGTGGCGCTTGGACTGGTAGTGGCTGCACGTAAAGCCAACCTACCGCTTTTCCTTGGTTCGTATCCTATTACCCCGGCTACTGATATTTTACATGCCATTTCCGGTTACAAAAAGTATGGCGTAAAGCACCTGCAGGCTGAGGATGAAATTGCCGGCATTTGCAGTGCCATAGGTGCGGCCTACGGTGGCAACCTTGCGGTAACTACAACAAGCGGCCCGGGGCTGTCGCTTAAAACAGAAGCCATGGGCCTCGCCGTAATGACCGAGCTGCCGCTCATTATTGTGGATGTGCAACGGGCGGGGCCTTCCACGGGGATGCCCACAAAACCCGAGCAGAGCGATCTGCTAATGGCCATGTTTGGCAGGCATGGAGAGGCGCCAATGCCGGTTTTGGCGGCAGCCAGCCCCGCCGACTGTTTTGCCATGACGCTGGAAGCTGCTCGCATAGCGCTTAAGTACATGACGCCGGTGCTGCTGCTAAGCGACGGCTTCATAGGGCAAGCTTCCGAGCCATGGAATATACCAGCCGTAGAGAACTTGCCGGAAATAAAAGCTTATTTTTCAACTGACCGGGAGGGATTTGCCCCCTACAAAAGGGATGAGGTAACTTTACGCAGACAGTGGGCTATTCCGGGGTTTGAAGGAATGGAGCATCGTATAGGCGGGCTCGAAAAGGAAGATGGCTCCGGCAACGTGAGCCAGGACCCTCTGAACCATGAGAAGATGGTGAAACTGCGAATCGAAAAAATTGAAAGGATCGCCGCCGATATACCGGAAGCTGTTGTAGAAGGAGAGCAGGAGGGGGATGTGTTACTAATTACCTGGGGAAGCACCTTCGGAGCGGCCAGAACCGCCTTTGAGAGGCTGAGAGCAGCGGATTATCCTGTTTCATTTTTGCACTTAAAACATCTGAATCCATTTCCCCGCAATCTGGGAGCCATAATAAAACGCTTCAGGCGAATTGTGGTGGCTGAAATGAACACCGGGCAGCTGCAACTGCTGCTGCAGGCAAAGTATGTGGTACCTGTCACCGGCATTCATAAGGTGCAGGGGAAACCCTTCAAATCCGCCGAACTGGAGGAAGAACTTTTGACATTGTTAAACCCAAATGAAATCCTGGTATGAAAACGCTGTTAGATGAGCTGATTGAGCAACCGCACGCAGGTGCTCTCGACTATACCGCCAAAGATTTTAAACCCAACGTGGACGTGAGGTGGTGTGCAGGGTGTGGCGCCATATCTGTGCTTTCGCCCTCACAACGGCTAATGCCCGAGCTGGGGATTCCCAAGGAAAAAATAGTTTACATTTCCGGAATTGGCTGCTCCGGCAGGTTTCCGTACTACATGGACACCTACGGCTTTCATACCATTCACGGGCGGGCGCTGCCTATTGCTTCAGGCTTAAAAATAGCACGACCCGACCTGAGTGTGTGGGTAGTAACAGGCGATGGAGACAACATGAGCATCGGCGGAAACCACTTCATTCATACTTGCAGGCGCAATGTGGACATCAATATTATGATGTTTAATAACGAAGTATACAGCCTCACGAAAGGGCAATACTCGCCTACGTCGCATCGGGGTCAGGTTACCAAGTCGTCGCCATTGGGTTCGCTGGAAGACCCTTTCAACCCTGTAGCCCTGGCATTGGGCGCAAGTGCTACCTTTGTGGCCCGTGGTCACGATAAAGACCGTGCGCAACTTCAGCAGTTGCTAAAACGGGCCCACGATCACAAAGGCGTGTCGTTTGTGGAAATCTATACCAACTGCCGTATTTTCAACGACGGGGCGTTCGATCTTTACACCAGTGCCGACACGAGAGATGACCATACTATTTTGCTTGAACATGGCAAACCGCTCGTATTCGGCAAGACGCACAACAAAGGGATTGTTCTGGATGGTTATACACCAAAAGTTGTTAACCTCGATTTGGGTGAATATTCCGTTAACGATTTGCTTATTCACAATGAACGAGACAGTACACTCGCTCTGATATTAGCTAATATGACCTATAGCGAAGAGCTTCCCCGGCCAATGGGCGTTTTGCAGGCCATTGAGCGGGCGCCTTATGAGGAGCGGGTAGAGAATCAGATCAGGCACGAAATAGAGGTAAAAGGGGAGGGAAACTTGCAAAGCCTGCTCACTGGAGATTCCAGCTGGCTGGTGTGAAGGGTTGATTGTTGACTTTTATTTGTGAACAGGAAAGCTCCGGACGTTTATGAGATCCGGAGCTTTCCATTTTAGCGATTAAATAGGGTCGCATCCCCGTGGAACCCCGCCTATTGCCTGATCGCGGCGCCGTTGGCCCGGTGGCGCTTCCTTACCGGATATTTTTCAAGCATCTGCAGACTTATTGCAACAAGCTGGCCCATTGTCTTCCCGTTCAAAAATTCATCGTCACCGTACAGTTCTGCCAGGCCTGAGCCAAGTCTTTGTACATTTTCCTCTTTAGCGAGCTCTTCGCCGCTCATAACATGAAGGAGGGCTTCCAGTTGCTTGCCGGCCGCTTTCACTCGTGTCAGTAACCGGGTTCGTTCTTCTTTCTGGTATTGCAATTCAAGTATATGCGACATCGATTTGAAACCCAGGTTGATGATCGGGTTGTTTTCTACAAAGTACTGCGGCATGTATACCTTCAGATCGCCCTCATAGCTTTGCTGATCGAAGTCGGTTGCCCGCAGTCGAAAGTACAGTTCATCGAAGTCGGGGATTACTTCCACCACAAAATTGTCGTTACGCATATCGCCCAGCAGCTGCACCAGGCTGCGCTCATTAAATTTCACAAACTCTTTCGCAACCCTCAGCGGGTTGTAGTCTTGCCGGGGCAAAAAGCTCTTAATGAAGGAGTCGCCGGGAATACCCGGGATATGCTCCTCAATTACAGTTGCTCCCTTTACCAGGTAGTTTATTTTGTTGGGGGAAAGCAGATGCTCAAGTTCCATTCCATATAACCTCGACATGTCGGCCTGCTTCACGTAGAAGTAGTCGAAAAGATCGTTGAGCCGGTTTACAATGCGTACACGAACCGGATGGGTATTGGCGTACAGGCAGTAGTCTACACGGTCGATATACAGATGCTCCATTACATCTACGTCTCCACCAACTTTCAACTGGGCATAGATTTTTTTGAGGGAATCGTGGATAAACTTCAGGTTGGCCGGGCTATAAATCAGCGTTTCCCACAGGGTGTCGCTCCCTTTTTGGTCAAAAAGTGTTACCGAACTGTTAAAGTGAAGCAGATCCTGGTAAGAAATTGGCACCTCCATTTCGCGGTTGGTAAGCTGCAGGTAGTCCTGCAACGCCTTGCTTATGGGGTACGAAGGCTTCTTGAAGCGGATCTGCGCCATTACTTACACAAATTCATTCTTTAGCTCGGCCACCCACTTCTCAACACGAGCCGCGGTAAGATTGCCCTGGTTGTCTTCGTCGATAGCCAGGCCCAAAAACTTGCCGTTCACCACACCCTTTGAGGCGCTGAAATTGTAGCCGTCGGTTGGCCAGGCACCTACGAAATCCGCGCCTTTGTCTTTTATCCGGTCGTGGATAATGCCAAGAGCATCCAGAAATGTGTCGGGGTAGCCGTCTGCGTCGCCAAGTCCAAGATAGGTTACTTTTTTACCTGCATAGTCTACATTTTCAATCTCGTCGATGAAGCCATCCCAATCTTCCTGCAGTCGTCCAATTTCCCATGTGGGGCAGGCAAGTATAAGGTAGGGATACGGTTGCATGTCGTCGGCAGTAGCCGCGTTAACATTTACCAGTTCGGCGTCATCGCCAAACAGTTGTTGGATCTGCTCAACAACACGCTCGGTGTTGCCTTCTGTCGATCCAAAGAAAATTCCAATTTTAGCCATTTTCGAAATGTTTAGTTGTTATTACTTTGCTTTATTCCAGGTGCAGGTGGGCATAATCTCAACCTTACCAGATGCGTTTTTTAATAGTTGTCATAATTATCCCGCGGTTCACTTTCTTTCGGGTGATACTGCATAAAAATTTCAGACTTCATCAAGATGTCCACGTACTGAGCACGCTTGTAGGCAAACGGGTCTGGTAAATTATCTTTGGACAGCTTGCCTTGAAAGTCAGCTAGCTTGTGGTAACCCTTTTTTGTCATCCATTCCTCAATTTCTTGCACCATGTGGCTAATTGTATGAATGCCTTTTTTGTACACGGCGCTCACTACCTGCACGGCGTTGGCTCCGGCGAGCAGCATTTTCACCACATCCCTGCCATTTATGATGCCCGTGTTGCTCACTATGCCGGCCGAAATTTTTTTGTGCAGTAACCCGGCAAAACGCAAGGCCAGGCGGTTGTCGCTTTCGCTGCTAAAGTTGTAAGGGTAGTGGTGCTCTTCTTTATCGATATCTATGTCGGGCTGAAAAAATCGATTGAACAAAACGAAGCCATTTACCCCCAGCTTGTCCATTTCGGAAATCAGCCTAAGCGTATTGGAATAGAACGGGCTGAGTTTCACAAAAAGCGGTATTTTCACGCTCGCCCGGATAAGGTCAAGCGTTTTCAATTGCTTGTCTTCAATGGCTTCGGCTGTTGCTCCGAAATCCACCACATTGTTGTAGAAATTGAGCTCCAGGCCGTCAATTCCTGTGTCTTCCATTTTTAGAGCGTACTCTAGCCACGAATCCTCATTGATGCAATTGAGGCTTCCGATAAGCGGAATAGTTAACGTGTTTTTAGCTTCCTTCAACTGCTGCAGGTGTTGCGTGGGTCCTGCATGGCGAATGGACGGGAAGATCGACGCATGCTCAGCATCCCAGTCGCTGTAAGACTCCTGCAATTGTTCGAGCTGAAAAGCTTCCAGTTGAATTTGCTCTTCGAAAAGCGACTTGTACACAATAGCAGCAGCACCTGCCTCCTCCAGCTTCAGCAGGTTGTCGGCATCGGTTACCAGGTTGCTTGCCCCAATCACAATGGGATTGCTAAGCTTAATACCACCGTAGTTTGTTGAGAGATCGATCTGCATATCTGTTGTTTTAGTCGGCTGATAATTCTTCTGCTGAAAGCTGCTCCTCCGACACATTTTCAGTCGGTCCAACTTCGGCGGGTGGCTGAGTCTTTCCCAGTTGTCCAATGTCTTTGAAGCGGCGCAGGTTGTCTTTCACGGCCAGTTCCTCCAGCCGCTTTGCCTCAACCGGGTTGGTAAGGTTGAGTGTTTTGTATCGCAGTTCTTCGGCTATATAGTCGGAGAAGGTAGTGTCTATTTCCGCACCATCCCACGAAAAAGGCTGGTGATTCTCCTTCCTTGGATCGGGGTTGAACCTGTACATAGGCCAGTAGCCACATTTAGCCGCCTTTTCCGATTGTTTTTTGGTGAGCTTCATCTCATAACCATGGGCAATGCAGGGTGAATAAGCGATGATGATCGACGGACCAACATGCTTTTCGGCTTCAGCAAAGGCCAGGGCCGTTTTTTCTCTGTCCATACCCATGTTCACCGATGCTACATATGCGTTGCCGTAGGTGGTCATCATTAAACCCAGGTTCTTTTTACCGAGCTTTTTACCGTCTGATGCAAATTTGGCTACGGCCCCTCGCGGAGTGGCTTTCGACGACTGGCCTCCGGTATTTGAGTAAACCTCTGTATCCAGCACCAGCACATTCACATTGCGGTTCGAAGCCATAATGTGGTCGAGTCCGCCAAACCCGATGTCGTAGGCCCATCCGTCGCCGCCAAAGATCCAGATACTTTTGTCCACGAAGTAATCCTGCAGTTCAATTACCTTGTCGAGAAACGGATTGGCGTTGTTCGTTGCCTTTTCAGCGGCTAAAAGCAACTTCAGCTCGTCAGCATTTTTCTTCGCTTCGTTTGTGGTTTCGTCGAACAAGCGCCATGCTTTTCTCAGGGCCTCTTCCAGAGCCTTGCTAATAGGGGAGGATAGCAACCCCTCGGTATTTGTTTTTAGCTGATGGCGGTTGGCATCTACAGCCAGCCGCATACCGAATCCAAACTCTGCATTGTCTTCAAACAGTGAGTTTGCCCAGGCCGGTCCCTTGCCGTTTTTGTCTTTGGTATAAGGAGTAAGCGGGAAAGTGCCCCCGTAAATGGACGTGCAGCCCGTGGCATTGGCAATGATCATGCGGTCGCCGAAAAGCTGGGTTACAAGGTGAATGTAAGGCACCTCTCCGCAACCTGAGCAGCTTGGCGGATACTCGAGGTAGGGATCGGAAACATTTGGCTCGGCAACAAACGGCAACTTATCGATCCATGTTGCCGGATTACCGGGCACGCCACGGAATTCGAGCCTTTTTGTGCCAGTAGGGATAGCGCCGTTTACCGGCATGTGCGACACCGGAATCTTGTCGCCCTTCAGCCGCAAAATCGGCTCAACGATGTTGTCGGCAAACCAGCCGGAGCCTTCAGGCACAAGCCGTGTAACCTCTGCGTATTTTTCTGCTTCCTCGGTAATTGGAACAGCAACAACTGCGGCCGCAGACTCATCGATGGCCTTCCAGTTCATTTCCACAATCTCCGGCCCCTTGCGGGCAAACTGCTTCTGCACAAATTTCTTGATCAATTCAATGGCTTCCTTTTCGGGAAGTACACCCGACACCTTAAAGAATGCCGTTTGCATAACCGAACTTATTTTGCCTCCGAGACCAACGCTTCTGGCAATTTTTGAAGCATCAATTGCAAACACTTTGATTTTCTTTTCGCGGATGGTTTGCTGCATCTCTTTTGTGAAGAGTCTGAAGATGTTTTCGGGCTTCTGGCTTGAGTTTACCAGAAAGGTGCCGCCTTCCGTAATGCCCTCAAGGATGTCGTACTGGCCAATATACTGGAAACGGTGCAGCGCCACGAAATCGACCTTGTTCAGCAGGTATTCCGATTGTATTTTGTGCTTGCCAAACCTCAGGTGCGAGATGGTCCACCCGCCCGATTTGTTGGAGTCGTACTGAAAATACCCTTGTACAAAAAGGTCCGTGTTATCGCCAATGATTTTTATCGCGTTTTTATTTGCGCTTACGGTACCGTCAGATCCATAACCCCAAAATTTGCAGCGTACAACCCCCGGCTGCTCCGTATCTATATCCCCTTTTACAGGAATCGACTTGCGAGTCACGTCGTCGTTAATGCCCACTGTGAAGTTGTGCCAGCCATCATTCTCCAGGTGGTCGTACACGGCCTTCACCATTGATGGCGTGAACTCCTTCGACGATAAACCGTAGCGTCCTCCTATTACCCTTACATCGCTTCTTTGCCCTGCCAGGGACGCCACCACGTCGAGATAGAGAGGCTCGCCAATCGAGCCGGGTTCCTTAGTGCGGTCGAGCACGGCAATTTTTCTTACTGATAAGGGTATCTCTTTTAAAAAGTCGGTAATGGCAAAGGGCCTGTATAACCGCAATTTCAGGAGCCCCACCTTTTCACCCCGTTTTCTTAAGTAATTGATAGTTTCCTCGATGGTTTCTGTAGACGACCCCATGGCAATGATGATTTTTTCGGCATCCGGGTCTCCTATGTATTCGCAGAGTTTGTACCGCCTGCCGGTTTTTTCAGCAAACAACTCCATATATTTTTTCACAATGGCCGGGCATGCCTCGTAGAACCTGTTGACTGTTTCTCGGCCCTGGAAGTATACATCGGGATTTTGAGCGCCAACCTTGCAGATGGGTGACTCCGGCTTTAGTGCTGTTGCTCTAAACTCCTCTACATATTTCATATCCAGCATGCTCTTCAGGAGATCGTAGT
>CBFGTI010000027.1:0-43872 GCA_965651695.1 uncultured Imperialibacter sp.
TTCGTGGTACAACGACGCCGCCAAAGACGACGGTGGCTACTCGCTGGAGCGGATTCGCCTGTTCCAAACTTGCGAAGGCGCCTCCAACTGGAGTGCTTCCAACGACCCGACAGGAGGAACTCCGGGGAGGATAAACTCTTCAAACAATCCAAATCCGGATACGACGCCTCCTGTCCTGCAGGGCGTAAACGTGATTTCTACCTCAGAGCTTCTACTTGTTTTTTCAAAAGCGCTTAGCCCAATTGCAGTTTCAGCAGATCGCATATTGATACGAAACGGACCGGCGGTGGCATCTGTTACTCCTGCCGGAGCAAACGGGGAACAGCTAGCCGTGAGCCTTAATGACCGCTTGATAGAGGGCCAGGGATACCTTATCGAAGTAAATGATATCGTGGACTGTGCGGGCGTCTTGCTAAGTCGCTCAGAGATGGCATTCGGTTTTGGCACTCAGCCGGCATTTGGATCTCTCATTATATCTGAACTCATGGTTGATCCTGACCCTTCGCAAGGCCTTCCAGAGGCGGAATTCATTGAGATATTCAATCCTACAGCTGAGTGGATTTCTTGCGCCGGAGCGATTTTACGCATCGACAACAAAGAAGTACCTCTGCCACAATACACTCTTAGCCCCCGGGAATACCTGATCATTTCTGCCAATAGTAATGCGTCGGCATTCAATGAGTTTGGGAATAGCATTGGCCTTACGTCGATGCCAACCCTAAAAAATGACGCCGGCTACCTTGAAATCTTTACTGACAGGGAAATTGTTCACAGTGTAAGCTACGACCGTTCTATTTTTGGTACCTCCTCAAAAAGAGAAGGAGGCTGGTCGCTGGAAATTGTGGACCCCGCACTGCCATGTGCAGGAAAGGAAAATTGGGCGGTGTCGGAGGCTCCCACAGGGGGAACTCCCGGAAGCCAAAATTCCGTAAATGCTACATTAGGAGATGGCTTTGGACCATCAGTCCGAAATGTTTACGCCGAAGGGGACTCAGCATTGCTTGTGCTGCTTTCCGAGCGCATACACTTCAAGGCAATAGCTATGAATGCCGCAGTCGATCCTTTTATCGAAATTGGTTCAATTGAGTGGTCACTACCTGTCGCTGATAATTTTCGGATATTGTTGAACGGCCGTATCAAAGCAAACACAAGCTATACACTTACAATATCGGGATTGGTTGATTGCGCCGGCAACTTGTCGCATCCTGCCAATGTTACATCTCAATTCATTCTGCCGGCGAGCGCCGATTCGCTGGACATCGTTATTAACGAGGTGCTGTTCAATCCGCGAAGCGGCGGTGTCGACTTTGTTGAGATCGGTAATTCGTCGGATAAGTACATCGACCTCCAAGATTGGAAGCTTGGCAATACAAACACTACCGCTGGCGAACCGACAAATTTCAAGAGCATAAGTACAGAGCCACTTATTATTGCGCCCGGACAGTTGCTGGTTTTTACATCGTCGCCCACTGTACTCAAAGCAGATTACCCTGCGGGAAATGAAGCGGCATTCGTTGCGGTAAACCTTCCCACCTATGCAAATGCTGAAGGAAGCGTGGTGTTATTGGCAAATGACGGTAAGGTAATAGACCGCTTCGATTACCAGGAGAGCTACCATTCTCCCTTTTTAAAAGATGTAAAAGGGGTTTCGCTGGAGCGGATTTCCTCTACCTTGCCAACAAACGATCCGCACAATTGGAGCTCCGCTGCTGGTTCTGCAGGGTTTGCCACCCCTGGCACTGTCAATTCGCGAAAGAACAATGCGGAGACTGTGGAGAATAAAGTTGAGGTAACACCCAGGTCGTTTATACCCGGTGCAGATCCAGTAAACTCATACGTATCGGTACTGTTCAGCAATTCTCTTTCAAACTCAGTAATGAACGCCCGGATTTACGACTTGCACGGAAGGCTAATCTACGTTTTAGCTGAAGGACAAACGGTCTCCCATGATGGATTTTTGCGGTGGGATGGCACAAACAGCTACGGTGAAATCGTTAGGGTGGGCGTTTACATTATCCAGTTCGAATTTTTTAATGCATCGGGGCAAACAGAAGTGTTAAGATCAACAGTGGCTGTGGGGGCGAGGTTTTGATCAGGCAAAATAGTGTTCAATTCAGCCAATCCGGTAAATTAGCTTTTCAAAAATAAAAATCTGCTATGAGGTACCTCTCCCTGGCCCTTTCAACCATTTTTGGCATTGCTGTTTTAATGCTCCCCTCGTGCTCGCAGCAAAAGGCTCCAAAGGAAAAATGGATCTCACTCTTTAATGGCAGAGATCTCGATGGCTGGATCGTAAAAATCCATCATCATGATGTGGGGATCAACTTCGGCAATACTTTCAGGGTGGAAGATGGAATAATAAAAGTGCGTTATGATGAGTATGGCGATTTCAACGATCAGTTTGGCCACTTGTATTATAAGCAGCCCTATTCGCACTACCGGCTCAGGCTGGAGTACCGCTTCGTTGGCGAACTGCAACAGGGGGCGCCGGAGTATACGCTGAAAAACAGCGGCGTCATGTTTCATTCGCAGGATCCCCGCACTATGCCCAGGGAACAAAACTGGCCTATTTCTGTAGAAATGCAGTTTCTGGCGGGCCTTGGTGACGGAAAACCACGACCAACAGGCAACATGTGCTCTCCCGGTACCGATGTGGTGTACCAGGGCGAAGTTGATCCGCGGCATTGCATCGAATCCACCTCCAAAACTTATGAAGGAGACCAATGGGTGCGTGCCGAATTAATAGTGCTCGCCGATTCTTTAATTACCCACCTTATCAACGGCGACACAGTACTGCAATACACCAGACCGACGATGGGAGGCGGCGTGGTAAATGGATACGACTCGGCCATCTGGCAGCCCGGAAAACCGCTAACGGAAGGTTTTATTGCACTCCAGAGCGAAGGCCAGCCAATAGATTTTCGCAATATAGAGTTGTTGGACCTGCAGCAAACAACCCCCTCCAAAGAAGGTAAATAGATAAAACAGTTGCGCAAACCAAGCAGCTTTGGTGTTAGTCTTTTGAAAGATGGAAATCAATTTTCTTCTATCCGCCGATCCGCAATAAAAATATTTCGGCCACACACTCCCCAAAACCACCCAAATTTCTTCTATCTTTTCTCAATTTAACCCTAACACTTTTTTATGTGCAGATTGCTTGCCTACCTGGGGCGACCTATCCTGATGGATAAGTTTCTCTACGAGCCCAAAAACTCCATGATTAAACAGAGCTTCAGTGCTCGTGAAATTGAGGAACCGCTCAATGGCGATGGTTTTGGAGTGGGCTGGTACCACAAAGATATTTCTCCCGAACCCGCCATGTTTGTGAGCATTTATCCTGCCTGGAACAACAGGAACCTCCGCTACCTTGCACCCAAGGTTCGGTCCGAATGCCTGGTAGCTCATGTGCGGGCCGCCAGCGTGGGCGATGTTTCGGAGTCAAATTGTCATCCGTTTCACTACAAGAATTACCTCATGCTGCACAATGGAGGTGTAGAAGATTTTATTAAAATCAAGCGCCGCCTCACCAGCAGTTTGCAAGAAGACAAATACTGCTGGATAAAGGGCCAAACCGACTCTGAGCATTTGTTCGCCGTACTGCTCGACAAGCTGGAGAAACACAACGGAACCTTTGGTGCCGAGGAGATTGCCGATAGTTTCGAAGAAATGATCGGAGACTTAAAAAGCGCCATGGACCATGCAGGTATCAGCGATCCGGCTTATCTCAACATGGTGTTTGTAGACGGCCACAAGATGGTGGGGTTGCGCTACGTAACTGACCCTGCCGAAAAACCGCTGTCGCTCTATTACTCAGAAGGAAGCCACTATGTGTGCGAAGACGGCGTTTGCCACATGTTGCCAGCCACTCCCGAGGAGAAATCGGTAATGATCGTCTCCGAAAAACTGACGGAATTTGCAGAAGATTGGCGGCAGGTGCCTGATAACCACTTTGTACTTGTGAACGAGGATTTGACAGTGAAGCTTCGGAAGATTTCCGTTTAGAGACTTCGCCTAAGGAGGGTGTTCGCCGCTAAATCTTCACACCTCTCACCATCTCTTTCTTACCCGGGGGCCCTTGCAAGGTTTCCACCACGAAGCCAGCCTCTTTGAGATTTCTTTTAAACTGCCCCTGTGCACAATAGGTCACCAAAATCCCGCCGGTAACCAGGTGCCGGTGCATGTTTTTCATTACTTCCGGTGTCCACATGTTTGCCTGTTTGCTGGGAGCAAAAGCGTCGAAAAATATGACATGAAATGGCGTGGCTGCTGTGTAGGCATGAACCGAAGTCCTTTTTTTCTGAAACCGAAAGTAGTTGTTGATTGCCACTTCCTGGTCCCATTCAGCCTCATGCATCAGCTGGAAGGGCGCCGTTAGCTGGGAGCTCCCCATCATTACCGGATAATTTAGCTGCCTATAAATTTCTTCCGGCAGCGGATAGGTTTCCAGGCTTTCGTAGTACACAGGCAGCTGTTGTGTTTCGGCGAAAGACAGTGCCAGGAGCGCATTAAGGCCTGTGCCAAAGCCGATTTCCAAAACCCGCGCAGACTCTTTGGCTTTTTCGCTCCAAAATTGCAGCCCGTGCTTTATAAAAACGTGTGATGACTCTTGAAGGGCTCCGTGGGTAGAGTGGTAGGTTTCCTTCAGGTCTTCATTTACCAGCGAATGCGATCCGTCACCGGTGGTAATAATGCTAATTCTCGAGGTCATCAGTCCAGTTGCGGTCGATCGCATAAATGAGCGCCACAGCGTGTGCGGCTATTCCTTCTTCCTTGCCCACAAACCCCAACTTTTCGGTTGTAGTTGCTTTAATGGATATGTCCTCCTCCGCCACGTCCATTACGTCAGACAAAACAGCTTTCATGGCAGGTATGTGGGGGTTTACCTTCGGGCGCTGGGCACAAAGGGTCACATCGATATTTCCCACTTCGAAATTCTTGTCGCGCAGCAAGGTCATTACCTCCTCCAGCAGCTTTTTGCTGTCGATGCCTTTATATTTGGGATCGGTATCAGGAAAGTGGAAACCAATGTCGCGCAGGTTGGCTGCGCCCAGCAGTGCATCGCAAATTACGTGGATTATTACGTCGGCATCTGAGTGGCCAACGGCACCTTTGTCATGCGCTATTTTAATGCCTCCCAGCCACAACTCATAGCCTTCTTTAAGCTGGTGAACGTCGTATCCATACCCAATTCTGATGTTCGGTTTCTTCATTTTATTGCTTCGTAATAGAGCGTGGAGCTGTTTTCGGGCACCAGTACTTGCTGCGCCGCTGTCAGGATATCCTCCCGGCTAATCTTTTCAAGTTTTTTCACCTCTTTGTTTACCCATTGCGGGTTGCCTAAGAAAGACATGTACGCTACGTTCATTGCCTGGTTTAGCAACTCCATCTCAGAAAAAACCAGCGTAGATTCCGCTTTGTTTTTCACTTTTGTCAGCTCCTTTTCATCCACCTTCGTCTGTTTCAACCCGGCTATTATCTCCTCAATAGCCTTTTCCGCCTCTTCAAAGCCATGCCCCTCATTGAGCTTACCGTCTATTACAAGCAGGCCCGGATCAATAGAACCAAGTACGTAGCTCTGCACGCTATTGAAAATCTTTTTCTCCTTCACCAGCGTATCGTACAAGCGGCTCGATTTACCTCTGCCCAGTATGTCGCCCAGCAGGTCGGTGGCGTGGTAGCCCTCATCCGCCCGGCCGCTCATGTGGTAAGCTTTGTATATTGCACTCAATGGTACCTTTGCTTCCGCCTTCAGGCTTCTTGCATTTTGTTGGGCCGCCTCCCGGGGCAATTTTCTCTGCGGAACCTGCCCGGCCGGGATAGGCCCGAACCACTTCTCTGCCAAAATTTTTACCTGCTCGGGCGTAACCTTACCCGCAACAACCAGAATGGCATTATTAGGGCGATAATACTTAAAGAAGAACTCCTTTACGTCTTCCAGTGTGGCATTTTCAATATGGCTGATTTCCTTACCGATGGTCGCCCATTTGTACGGATGCACCTCATATGCCAGGGGGCGCAGCTTCAGCCAAATATCTCCGTAGGGCTGGTTTAAGTACCGCTGCTTAAACTCCTCTATCACTACCTTCTGCTGCACTTCGAGCACCCGGGGGTCGAACGACAGGCTCAGCATGCGGTCCGACTCCAGCCAAAAGGCCGTTTCGAGATTGGCAGCTGGCAGTGTAATGTAGTAATTGGTGATGTCGGGGCTGGTAAATGCGTTGTTTTCGCCGCCAACGAGCTGGAGTGGCTCATCATAATTGGGGATGTTCTGAGAACCGCCAAACATCAAATGCTCAAAAAGATGCGCAAAGCCGGTTTTGTTCTCGTCTTCATCGCGCGAACCCACTTTGTATAAAACATTGACCACGGCAAGCTCGGTGGTAGGGTCCGGTATTACATGTACCTCAAGGCCATTAGCCAGATTAAAGCTTTCGAATTGAATCATTTCCTGCAAAATTCGCTGCTAAAGTAAGCAATAGGATGGTGAATGTTTGTAACAACATTCAATAAGTATAGGTGGCAACAGACAAAGAATTTTTTTGCCGACTTTTTGTGCGTGTTGCCAAACATATACCTTTGGGAACCAAATAAACAACACTGTATGGCGGCAGCTACACAAACCCTAACTGCAATGAAATTTGACCGGAAGAAGCTTTCGAACGACCAGCTTCTGGAAATATACGAAAGGTTGCTCGAGCCAAGGCTTATTGAAGAGAAAATGCTTATTCTTCTGCGGCAAAATAAGATAAGCAAATGGTTTTCAGGCATTGGGCAAGAGGCCATTTCAGTAGGTGCGGCGCTGGCGCTCAATAAAGACGAGTATATACTCCCCATGCACCGCAACCTGGGTGTGTTTACTTGCAGAGACGTGCCCTACGAACGGCTGTTCTCGCAGTTTCAGGGCCGTGCCAATGGATTTACCAAAGGCCGTGACCGCTCCTTTCACTTTGGCACCCAGGAATATAAAATCGTTGGGATGATTAGCCATTTGGGGCCGCAGATGGCGCTGGCCGATGGAATTGCCCTGGCCGGCAAGCTAAAGCAGGAGCAGAAAGCTACTGTGGTGTTTACCGGCGACGGTGGTACCAGCGAAGGCGATTTTCATGAGGCGGTGAACGTGGCTGCCGTATGGGACCTGCCAGTCATTTTTATTGTAGAAAACAATGGCTACGGGCTCAGTACCCCAAGTGCTGAGCAGTTCCGTTTCAAGTCGTTTGTCGATAAAGGCCCTGGTTATGGCATCGAAGCGGTAAGCCTTGATGGAAACAACATTCTTGAAGTGTATAGCGCACTTTCAGCCATCGCCGACAGCCTTCGGAACAACCCGAGGCCGGTTTTGGTAGAAGCGAATACCTTCCGCATGCGGGGCCACGAGGAGGCATCGGGCACCAAGTACGTGCCAAAGGAGCTGATGGATTACTGGGCCACCAAAGACCCGATCAACAACTACGAGCAGTACCTCGTTGACGCCGGTGTATTATCGGCCGAAGTTCAGGAGAAGATCAGGAAGCAGATAAAAGGCCGCATTGACAAGGCTATTAAATCGGCTTTCAGCGAGCCTGAAATTGAGGCTTCAACCGAGGTAGAGTTGAACGATGTGTATTTCCCATTCGAACAAAAAGTGGTTGCGCCGACTACGTCGTCCAAATCGCAAAAAAGATTTGTGGATGCAATATCCGACGGGCTTCGTCAAAGCATGGAACGCCACCCCGACCTGGTATTGATGGGGCAGGATATTGCCGATTATGGAGGAGTTTTTAAAGCCACTGAAGGATTTGTGGAAAAATTCGGAAAAAGCAGGGTCCGCAATACGCCGCTGTGTGAATCGGCCATAGTTGGGGCCGGACTGGGGTTGTCTATTAAGGGAATGAAGGCCATGGTTGAAATGCAGTTCGCAGATTTCGTGACCGAGGGCTTTAACCAGATAGTGAACAACCTGGCCAAAAGCCATTGGCGGTGGAACCAACGTGCCGATGTAGTAGTGCGTATGCCTACTGGGGCAGGGATTGCAGCCGGTCCTTTTCATTCACAGTCCAATGAAGCATGGTTTTTCCATACTCCCGGGTTAAAAATAGTGTACCCGTCCACTGTTTACGACGCCAAAGGCTTGCTAAATGCCGCGCTTGACGACCCTAACCCCTACATGTATTTTGAGCACAAGGTGCTGTACAGGTCGCTCTCCGAAGAAATTCCCGACGATTACTATACAGTGGAGGTAGGTAAAGCACGACTGGCTGCCGAAGGGACCGAACTATCCATTGTCACGTACGGCATGGGTGTTCACTGGGCAATGCAAATATGCAACGAAATGGGCGTTTCTGCCGACATCGTCGATCTCCGTACCTTGCTTCCCTGGGACAAACAAGCAGTGGCCGATTCGGTGAAAAAAACAAGCCGGGTAATGGTGCTCCACGAAGACTGTCTCACTGGCGGGATTGGCGGCGAGATTGCTGCCTGGATAGGCGAGCACTGTTTCAAGTATCTTGACGCCCCCGTAATGCGTGAAGGAAGCCTGGACACCCCAGTGCCGTTTGCTCCCACGCTTGAGCAGAATTTTCTCCCTAAAGGAAGATTAAGGAAGAGGCTTGAAACCCTGTTGGAATTTTGAGAGAAAGCGAAGGAGGAATATAGTTTTTGACGTGCCGGCCGTTTCAATTGTGGGCGCCCTGCCGGAGACTCATGAAATTCTTCATTTGGGCATTAATTTCATATATTGCCGTCTGGCTGTTATAAAAGGCTCATTGTACAGGTGTTTTTGTCAGAAGCAGTAAAATTTTCCCCTCACTTACTGAAAGTGGTGTTTGTGGCACTCTTCGGAATTGCCGTGGCCGGTGGCTTTACAAACGCCAATGCGCAGCTTCTGGAAGGAAGAAACAGGCTCAAAACAGAGGAACGAAAAACCGACAAAGGTTTTTTTCTGTTTCGGAAAAAAGGCAAGACGACCGAAAACGCCGGACAGGTATCCCGAAAGGACCGAAAGGTTAAAATCCGCACCACCAAGCAGCCCCGCAGCCGCACCAAACAGGGAGCGAACTACAGCAGTACAGGTGGTGGGGTTTCTATGGACAATGCACCTCGTTCAAAGCCGCGGTACTCGCAAAACAAGCCGGTGAAGAAGAAAGTGAAAGTGAGGAGGGCAAAGAAGGGTAAGTTTAAGAGGCAAGCAAATTTGCCAGTGATTAAACTTACACCTAAACTCCATATTTACAATCCGGCTTCTCCCAACCCCAGGTATTCGAAAAACCCTGGGTTCGGTCGTAAAGACAGGGTAGTTTCGGCACCCAAATACTCTGCGCCCAAGCCCCCTGTGAAGGCCAAATCGGTATCGCCGAAATACAGCACCAGCGAAGGTTTTGTTGTCAAGAAGAGCAATTGGAATGTCGGGTTCAAAAAAACACCGGGCATATTGCCTGTGGCTAAAGCGGGCCCGCGGTACAGCAAAAGCCGGGGATTAGAACCACCACGGAGCGTGTCGCCAAAGTATAGCCAAAGCCAGGGATTCGTTACCGGGAAGAAAAAATGGAATGTTGGCTTTAAAAAGACGCCGGGGCTGTTGCCGATAGCCAAAGCCGGACCGCGCTACAGCAAAGATCGCGGGATAGTACCACCCCAGAGTGTGTCGCCAAAGTATAGCCAAAGCCAGGGATTCGTTACAAAAAAGAAAAACTGGACGATCAGTTTTAAGAAGACGCCGGGACTGTTGCCAATAGCCAAAGCCGGGCCGAGGTACAGCAAAGATCGCGGGATAGAGCCACCGCGGAGCGTGTCGCCAAAGTATAGCCAAAGCCAGGGATTTGTGACAAAAAAGAAAAACTGGACGTTTGGTTTTAAAAAGACACCCGGGCTGTTGCCGGTAGCCAAGGCCGGGCCGAGATACAGCAAAGATCGCGGGATAGAACCACCGGAGAGCGTGTCGCCAAAGTATAGCCAAAGCCAGGGATTCGTGACAAAAAAGAAAAACTGGACGTTTGGTTTTAAAAAGACAACGGGGTTATTGCCGATAGCCAAAGCCGGACCGCGATACAGCAAAGACCGGGGAATAGAGCCACCGGGGAGCGTTTCGCCACGGTATAGCCAGGAGCAGGGTTTTGTAACGAAAAAGCCACTTCTGGTATTTGGCTTCAAAAAAACGCCGGGAGCGCTCCCTGTGGCCAAAGCTGGACCAAGATATAGCAAAGACCGCGGCATTGAACCGCCGGGAAGTGTTTCGACCCGGTATAGCCAAAGCCAGGGGTTTGTAACAAAAAAAGCGAGCTGGGTATTTGGTTTTAAAAAAACAGCCGGAGTAATTCCGATTGCTAAAGCAGGCCCCCGAAATTCAAAAGACCCGGGCTTCTATAGTCCTGGAGCAGGCGTGGGAAGGTACAGCGATAGCCATGCGGCACAGTTTAGGCTGCCGGATAAAGAAAAACGACGCGACAACAATTACAATCCGGTTGTGTCGGACTATGGCCTCTCCATAAAAGTGAAGCCCTGGCAAAGGAGGTATCAGAAAGACATTAACGATTGGATTACCAACTGGCGGGGCGACTACGTGCGGGTGTGGCGGATAGAAGAAAACCATCAAAAAAAGTGGATTGCCATACAACATAGTGAGTACAGCGGATTTTTGAGGGTGCCCACCCAGCGTAATGCAAAAAGCCAGAGCGAGAATGCGGCCGGCAGACTTGCCGATCACACCGGCAACTATAAGGTTAGCAAAAGGAGGGGCGACATCCACCCCAGCGTTGCATACGTGACTGGTAAAAAAATTACCTCGCGGAGGCTCCGCAAAGAGTTGAGGGAGCTAAATATTGTGCTGGTGAGGCTGAACGGGAACAAGGAGGTAGCCAAAGGTGTTAAAAATGGGCCCGACAAGCCAAAGTACGATAAGAAAGAAAGAGATATCTGGAATTACTGACATGATCCAATGGAATAAGCTCACTTCTGTTGAGCAGCTTACCGAGTTAAAAAACGAGTCATTCACGCACCCCGTTCTTATATTTAAACACAGCACCCGCTGCTCTATCAGCGCCGCTACTATCGATCGCCTGGAGCGTAAGTGGAAGGCGGAGGAAATGTTTTCCTGGCGGCCATATTATCTCGACCTGATCGCCCATAGGCAGGTTTCTAATCAGATAGAAGCCATGTTTGGCATCAGCCACGAGTCGCCTCAAGCCATTGTTCTCTCAAAAGGCGAACCGGTGTACCACGCCTCGCACTTCAGTATTTCTTATGACGACGTTAAGGCTGCAGGGCCAGCCACGGTAGAAAACGCTTAACACGACAAGTCTGAAAAAATGGCTCCGACTGCTGTAGGAATACGGCAGGAGGTATTTCTTTGACTATTTGTCTTTGACTATTTGCCGGTGCACGGGTTACCCTGGTGTGCGCCCGTCTACCCTGGGGCGGGCGAATCGTTACGTATTTACCACATGCCATTGCGGATATCCCGCATAATCAATTACCATTTTTTTGCGACTAACCGTCTCCTGCCTACGCCGTTTCTTTGTATAGAAACAATGCCTTAATATTTATGAAAAGGATACTTGCAATAGCAGCGGTTTTTTCGATCGGATTTTCACTTCAGGCCTTCGCACAGGAAAAGGCTTTGAAAGGACCGGCTTACAAAAATGCACATCCGTCAGAAAAGTATGGCACCAACGACCAGCTTTTGGTGAGAGCGGAAGATGCAAAGCAAGTGAAAGGACCAAAGGCAAAAAACCAAAGACCGGTTGTGCGTGAAGCAGAAGCGGAGGTAATAGATCTTGACAAGCTAAACGGAAAGAATACCAAAGAACTAAAAGGGCCGGCTTATAAAAATTACAAGCCATCGAAGGCCCGTAAAGATAACCGAAGATGAATAACTAATGCAGGAACATTGGTTGGTAGGTTGGATAAGACCGGCATATTTGCCGGTTTTTTTATGTTCGCTCCCCTGGAATGAAATACTTGAGCGGAACCTGCAGGCATTTTGAAAATCTCAACTGTAAAAAATCGAACCGCAAACTATTCGATGCACTGAATACCTGAGTGTCGATGATTTGGCCTTTGAATTATGTGGTAGTTGAGCGATGCGATATTAAAGTTTCAAAGTAATGTTACGTCCGGTGTTCGGATTGATCCGCAAGATATTTTGCAAGCCTTCTTTCTATAGCGGCCAAAAGTCAGGTTTTTCTATACTGCCGTGGTAGCGGCAATCGGCGCAGGGCCCGGGCGCCATTACCGCATAAGAAACGGGGTACGGCCCCAGGAAGGCTATTAAAAAGCCGGCATTAAGGAAGCCGGGAATGGCGGAAAATTCCGCCTCGGCCAGCTGGGGGGCGCAACCGTCGGGCGGATAGCCCAAATCCATCAATTCGTCCCGGTTGATGTAGATACGTTTCTCGACAGCGCCACTTGCCTCAAAATAACCAAGTACCACCTCTTCCGGATCGTCCACATTCTGCACATTGCCCCTCAGCTCATAGGGCAGGGGATCAAACAGCGTACCCAGGTTTTCCGACCCCTTCTGAAGCTCACTCCAGTATTTGTATCCTGCTTCATCAATTGCGTACTGCTTTACCAAAATGCTGTACAAGCTCCGCAGTTTGTAGCCGGTGGTGTTTACAAAGTTCAGTTCAAACTGGCTCACACGGTCTTCCTCCAATTGGCGGGTATTCGTGGTCATTATCCTGCTGCTGTTTTCGCTGGCGTAGCATATTTGGGCAAAAACTTCAACGGGCACAAATGGCTCCGCCGGATTGGCGGGGTAGTAGTTGTAGGGCGAGGGGTATGGAACTTTGATTTGGTAGGTTTCGATCCACTCGTAACGGTAGTAGCGGGTGTTTCCTGTAGCATCATGTGCATCTACCAGTATGCGGACACCATCGAGCGCTATGCCCTCATCGTTTAAGCGGCGGTCCTTTTGGTAATAGACGCTGTCGATAGGTGGGCTTTCTTTTAGCAGCACCTCCTCCGAGCGGTAATGCCGCCCGTCGGCAGTGCGAATATCAAGCTGGTATATTTCGCCTATGTTGCCCGTAAAATTGGCCGGATTACTCTGGTAAATACCTGAAGAAGCTTCAAAAAAGGGAAACTCCCCCCCTTCGGCATCTATAATAACCACTGAGGCTCCCGTTACGGGTGAGTAGCCTGGGCTATTGATCGGCTGTGTTGTAGACAAACGGATGACATAAGGTTCATCCAGATTCGAAATGTGGCCCTCAACTACCAGCACGCTTTGGTAGTTTTGCTGCTGAGGCTCAAAACGCTCGACACACGAAAACGCAACCGCAAAGAGGAGGAATGCAGTGAAAGCGGGAAGTAAGCCTGAGCGCTTGCCTGATGCAGCCGATTTATTGTGATTCAACGCTGTTAATTTTTTGCAATATAGGGGCACAGGTTTTTATATAGCAAAGTAAAGGTTGCTTATTCGTGTTTTATGTATGAGCGGTACAGGAGTTCAGTTTGGCCAGAAGAGCGGAGCTTCCATCACGCCGTGCAAGCGGCAGTCGCTGCATTCGGCGGGGGCTATTTGGAGCGTTGGCGGATAGGACACGATATTGTAACCCCAGCTGAGGTACAGCTGTAGCTCATTTCCGGGACTAAAAATCTCTGCGATGCACGGATCTCTCGGATATTCCAGATCAGGAAGGCTATCAGCATAGATAAAAATCCTTTGCTGCGACACAGTGCTGGCGTCGAAATACCCAAGCACTGGCTCGTTGGGATCGGCAGTGTTGCGCACATTTCCTCTAACTTGGTAAGGCTGTGGATCAAAAAGGGTTCCCAGACTCTCCGATGTTTTCGCAAGCTCGTTCCAGTATGTATACCCCTCTTCATCAAGCGCATACTGTTTAACCAATATGCTATACAATGTTCGCAGGCGAAAAGATTCCGTGCTTACATAGTTGACTTCAAACTTACTCACCCTGTCTTCTTTTAGCTGATATGAATTAGCGGTTAATATCCGCTTATTGATATCGTTCGTATAGCATATATGGGGAAATGTATCCGGCACAACGAATTCCCCATTAATCAAATCAAGTGCTTTCGGATACCGCACTTTTATCTCGTAAGTTTCTGTCCAGTCGTAGCGGTAGAAGCGGGTTTTCCCCTCTGGGTCATGAGCATCCACCAATATTCTCACGCCGTCGAGCGTAACGCCTTCAACGTCCGTAAGCCGCCGTTCCCTTTCCCAATACACGCTGTCAATCTGTGGGCTCTTCTTTAATATCACTTCATCCGAATGGTAGGTTTTCCCTTCTGCAGTCACTATTTCGAGAAAATATTTGTTACCGCTCACTCCCCGAAAAACGGATGGCTCGCTTTGGTAAACGCCCGTCGATGTTTCATTGAAAGTATGACGTTGCCCTTCCTGATCTACAACCGAAACATTTGCAGACTTTTCTGGAAGGGCTTCGCTTTCGTTGAGCGGCTGTGTTCGTGACAGGCGAACCGTGTAAGGCTCATCCGAATCTGAAATAAAGCCGTCCACCACCAGCACGTTACTAATTTCTTTTACCTCTGGTACGAAAGGCTCGGTGCAGGCGAAACATCCGCCGAGAATTAGCAACAACAAAGCAGTGAGTATGGAATTTGGACTGATTTTCATTATTGGATCTGTACGATTGCTTAACTGGGCCAGAAATCGGGAATCCTGTTTAAAAAGGGCCACTTACTCCGGCCGGAACTTCGGCCTCTCCAGCGACCCGTAAAGCCGGCAGTCGCTACAGCGTGCCGGGGCCATATACAGAAAGTTCATCCCAAACGTGCCCAGGGTGTCGATGAGATACCCCATACTAAGGTATTCCGGTACCCGGTCGTATTGAACCGAATCAATTTCACCAAAACATATTTCATAGGGAAACACCGAGTTAATCAGTTGATCTCGTATCAGCACCAGAGAATTAACAGCTATGGTGCTGGCATCAAAATAGCCAAAGACCGGCTCGGCCGGATCAGTTTCGTTATAAATATTGCCACGCAGCTCGTAGGGTTGCGGATCGAACAGCGTGCCGAGGGCTTCCGACGTTTTCTTTAGCTCACTCCAATAGTTGTATCCACCTTCATCCAAAGCATACTGCCTCACAATGATGCCATAGAATGACTGCAGCTCAAAACCATTGGTGCTCACAAAGTTGAGTTCGTACCGGCTTATCTTGCTTTGGCTCTTGCTTTTAGCAGACTCAATCATAATGTTGGTAGAGGTGTCGGCATTGTAGCAAAATTCCACCGACTGCAACCGCGGCACTGGATAGCCGCCGCCAACGGTGTCTTTATCCACCTGGAAAACGAACTTAGAGGGCCTTGGCATCTTAATCTCGAAATTTTCAACCCAATCCCATCGATAGAAGGAGGTGGCGTTTTCAGGGTCGTGTGCATCAAGCAAAATACTTATTCCCCAAACTGTTTCGCCGGCGTCGTTTAGCCTGGTTACTTCCTCAAAATACACATCATCAATTGGCGGCGTTTTCTTTAGCGTTACCTGGCTCGACTTATAAGTTGTGCCGCCAGCTGTTCGAATATGTAGCACATACTTTTCTCCCAATTGCCCTGCAAATACTGCTGGGTCGCTTTGGTACTGCCCCGGTGCTGTTTCCAAAAAAGCATACCGCACCCCCCGGGAGTCGGATACTTCTACAGCAGCGCCCGTTTCCGGTATATTTTTGGTGTCGTTTAGAGGCCGGGTGCGTGAGAGGCGAATTGTCTGCGGCTCAGCCAAGTCAGAGATATGCCCCTCCACCACCAGCACGTTTGAAGTGCTTTCTCCCGTCGGTTCAAAGCGTTCGATGCACGAGCTGCCACCCAGGGAAATCACAAACATCCATGTAAAAAGGTGAAGCGGTAGCTTGCGGTAAAACTTCATGTTCCGGAGAGGGGTTTTTCAACCAAACCAAAGTTACGACAATAGCAGCAAACGGAGCGAGGCAGCATTATTATTAATAGGGCCAAAAATCTGGTTTCTCCAATACACCGTGGTAAGTACAGTCGCAGCAGGGCCCTGGGGCTAAGAAATAATTGGGCGATCCATAAGAGCCCAGGTGCGCGATCAGGTATCCCGCGTCGATGTAATTTTGAACGTAAGGGTTCCATACCTCCACTTTCTCCTCCACACATGGGTTGGTCGGGTACTCTACATCGAGTAATTGCCGCCGGCTGATAAAAACTCTCTTTTTGGAAACGGTACTGGCACCGAAGTAGCCGAGAACTGCTTCAGCGGGGTCGTTTATGTTTTTTACATTGCCTGCCAACTCATACGGCTGCGGATCGAACAATGTGCCCATCGTTTCCGAAGACTTTTGAAGCTCAAGCCAGTAGCTGTACTCCTGCTGATCGAGCGCATACTGACTTACCAGTATACTGTACATACTGCCAAGCTTGTATCCTTCGGTGCTCACGTAGGTGAGCTCGTGCTGGCTTATCCGGTCTTGCGCAAGACCCACCGAATTGCCAATGAGTATACCGCTGGACGAAGCTGAGCTATAGCACGTGCCAAGCTGGCGGTTGTGCTGCACCTCGTAGCCGGCTCGCTCTGAGGTGGGATCTAACACCGGGTACAGCACCCAGTCGTAAGTGTTTGGGTAAGGTACCTTTATTTCCCAGGCTTCCTCCCATTCCCACCTGTAATGTCGGGTGGCATTTTCATCGTCATGGGCGTCGAGCAGAATGGCAATACCATGCAGCGTGTCTCCCTCTGCTTCAGTTAGCCGGGTGGAGCTTTCAAAATAAACACTGTCAATAGCTGGTGTTTTTTTAAGTCTCACTTCCGACGACGCATACCGCTGGTTGTCGGCAGTAACGAGGTTAAGGATGTAGCTGTATCCAATTACTCCCCGAAACTCTGCGGGATTGCTTTGATATATACCGGGAGCGGCTTCTGCGAAGTAGTAAATGGCGCCTTCCTGGTCGGTAACATACACCTGCGCCGAAACCTCCGGAACCATTGCCTCCGAATCTATAGGCCTGGTGCGGGATAGCATGATGGTATACGGTGATTCTGCATCTGAAATAAACCCCTCAACTACAAGCACTTGCTTAAAATCTTCTACTTCGGGTACAAATTCTTCGATGCAGCCACACATCAGTACATATAGAGTCAATAGTAACCTCGCCTTCATATTGAGACGGCTTTAGTTTATTCAAGAAAACCTGCCTGACGACTAAGCGGTCAATCTTCACTCGCCCACCGCTATCACGCTTTGGGCCCTTACAAGCTTGCCGTCTTCAGAAATCCCCTTTATGCTTATTAAATAAGTGCCAGTATCGTCGCCTGTATAGAACTCGCCAATGGCTGCCCCATTTTGCACGTGTAAAGCGGGATTCCAGTAAAGCGTAGTGCGGAAATCCGGTAGCGGCGAGTTCCTTTGCTCTTCGCTCTCATACCGCTGCCCTGTATAAGCATGTGGCAGCTGCAATCCTTCAAAAGGCAACGACTGCCCCACAAGTTGCTTGTCGAGTCCTTTTAAATCGCCTTCGTAGGTGTGAAAGCTGGTTACGCCGTGGAATACGGCATCGCCCATATAGAATTTTCGGGTGAGAACATCAATGCGTTTAATGAGCCTTGGGTCAATTTCCACTATTTTGGTAGCGTCGGCAACGGGTAACCCATCATAAAGTATCAGCGGGTCTTCCTGCATTATGGCTTTGTTTTCCATGTCTACCATTTTAAAGTAGAAGCCGCCGTCTCTTTTTCTCAGCATAATGCCGGCCACATACTCCCTCAATACCTCTTCGGTAAGAGGGAATCGGGTATAGTCGTCCAGGTAGTACCGCTGATCGGGAAGGCCATAAAAGGGGAGTGTATCGGCAACTTGTTTGGTAGTAAATGCAGGCAATGTATCGGCGTAGATACTCCTGATCTGCATGTTTTGGCTGGCAGTGGTCAGGTACTTTTCCCAGCTTTCGCCCAGAGCCAGGTAGTCCGCTGCAGCCTGGGCGAAATCGGTTGAAAAAGGAGGCTCCAGCTTAATAAGCACTGAAGCGTCAGAGGCGGCGCTTTGCACATGCACTTCGCCACGTCCATAAAAATCAAGCACCTCAAACCTCACAATACCTTCATCGTCCGACTTCGAAACGTAGAAGCCGGGGCGTTTACCGGTAACAGCCAAATATATCGAATGTCCGGCACGGGGTTCACCTGTCTCCCGGTCCGTTACCCGTCCTGTTACAAGCTGACCGCGGGTTTCGGGTAAAAATACAGGGCTGGACTGTTGGCGCGTCGCGGGACCTGGCTGGGGGAGAGAAGGTGCAGAGGGTTGGTAAAAATCCGGCACTTTGCTTACGGCTACCGACAGTAGTCCGGTCTGCATATCGTTGAGTTCCAGGTTTAGCACCACCTTTTCTCTGTTTGCGTAGGTCGTTTTTCCCGTTGTAATGCTGACACCGCCATCCGAGCTGATTGCAGGCGTTGTCTTGCCAATATCGTTGTCTTCCGGCGACTGTTGGCCCAGGGGTTTGAAAGGGTTTACAATCATTACCCTGATATGCGAGTACCCTGCGGCGGGGAAGTTGCGCATCCACCGTGTATAAGCCCTTAAAACATAGCTGCCCGAGTTTAACGTGAACGGCAGCAGCAGATCACCCTGGCCTTTTCCGTTGTCCAGGTCAATTATTGCTTGCGACACAGGCTCGTTGGTATCGCTTAGCAGCTCTACATAGGCGATCCGGCTCAGTGGTGAGATGAGTTTATTAGACGCATCAAGGCAAAGCAGCGAAAAGCGCAAATAGTCGCCGGTTAAATGCACGGCCCCGTCTGCATGAATGCTAATTTCCTCCCTGTAACTTGCCAGCAGCTCGTTGATGTTGGGGCGCTCCTCTTGTGCCTTGCCTGCACCCAACAGCAGAACCATTCCACAGACCAAAAGTATAGCACGTTTCTTCATGGTTCTTAAAATCTAAAGTTGTAGGTGAGGGTAGGAATGGGCCTGGCAAATACTGAAAGCTTGTAGCCATTGATTTGTCCGGCTTCAGTTACAAAGTAGATAGAGTACACATTTTTTCTGCCAAGCGCATTAAAAAGTGCAAATGTCCACGAACTATGGGCGAGCTTTTTTATTTTATGGTTGCCTTCGAGATTTATCGAAAGGTCCATTCTGCTATAGTCTGGTATTCTGTAGGCATTTCGCTCTGAGTAATGCACCCTGTTGGCGCCCCCAATGGTGTACACCGACAGCGGATAGGTAATGGGGCGGCCCGTGCTGTAGGTGTAATTGAGCGAGATATTGATCCGCCGGGTAAATTTAAAATTGGATACAAGTGTTAAGTCGTGTGGCTTATCGAAGCTGGCAGGGAAGTATTTGCCCTGGTTTACCCTTTCTTCGGAAAACTCGCTATTGATTTGCACCAGTGTGCGGGAGTAGGTGTAGCTAATCCAGCCATTGAGCTTTCCGGTTTTTTTCTTGAACATCAACTCCACACCGTATGCCTTGCCCCGGGCGCTTATTACGTCGGTTTCGAGGTGCTCGTTGAGCACGAGAACGGCACCATTTTTATAATCCAGCACATCGGTGAGCTTCTTTGCATACGCCTCTGCCGAAAACTCCAGCGTATTTTGGCGCAGATTGCGATAGTAGCCAACCGATAGCTGGTCACCAATTTGCGGCTTCAAATAGGTGTCGCTTAGCTTCCAGATATCGGTGGGCGAAATAGCCTGCGTATTGGAAAGCTGATGAATGTATTGCCGCATCCTGTTAAAGCTGAGCTTTACTGAGCTTATGCGGCTCATGGCATAGCGGACCGACGCACGGTACTCTGGGCCATGGTAAGTTTTAATAAAATCGCCTGCACCGTACTGTAGCGTATCCTGTACGTAATTCAGGTCGCGGGTTACGCCAGGCGCATAGGCTAGCACACTTTTGGGCCCGATAAAGGAATAAATGGAATAACGCAGCCCTAGATAAACGGAAAGCTGCTCGTTGAGGTCAATCTTGTCGCCCACGTAAACAGCCGTTTCCAGGCCTTGTTCTTTCTCCAGCCGCTTTTCCAGCAATACCGACTCTGCACCTACAGGTATATTGTAGCCGGGATTCAGGTCGTAAAGGATGCTGCTCACACCGAAGTCGATCTTATGCATCGATTCGGGGAAATAGCTGAAGTCGGCTTTGATGTTATGCTGGTTAATGCCATAGCCAAGCTTGAAGGCAGAAGCCGGCACATCCACTGAAGAGAGGGTGTAGTCGTAGTGGCTGGTAACCCCCGAAATTACACCGTACAAACGGCTGTTGAAGATCCTTTTCCACTGAAGCGACACGCTTGAGTTTGTGTAGGTATAAAGCGAGTCGGAGTTGAGGCCAAACTTATCGTTGCTGAAGTAGCCGGTTAGGTACACCGAGTTCCGGTCGTCAATGTCGTAGCTTATCCTGGCATTAATGTCGTTAAAATCGGCAGTGGAATTCTTGAAAGTGGCGTTAGGAAGTCTTTTTAGCAGCCAGTCTGAATAGCTGCTTCGGCCGGCCACAAGAAAAGAAGCTTTATCTTTAATGATTGGGCCCTCCAGCGCAAGCCTGCCAGTCACCAGCCCCAAACCACCGCTTCCCACAAATTTTTTCTTGTTGCCATCTTTCATATCCACTTTAAACACGGAAGAAATCCGCCCGCCATACTCTGCCGGTATGCCTGCTTTGTGCAGCTCCACGTTTCTCACTACGTCGGGGTTGAAAGCCGAAAAGAACCCGAACAAATGTGACGGGTTGTAAACAACAGCTTCGTTTAAAAGGATAAGGTTTTGGCTGGTGCTGCCTCCCCGCACGTTAAACCCGTTGGCTCCTTCTCCCACCGACTGAACGCCCGGCAGTGTAAGGGCTATTTTCATAATGTCGGCTTCGCCAAAAGCCGAGGGCATCTGCTTAATGGATTGTATATCAAGCCGCTCCAACCCCATCTGCATACCCGTTACGTTTACGTCTCTTTCGGCCTCCACTACCACTTCTTTCAGGGCCACCACGTCTTCTTCCATCTCGATGTTGAGTAAGCCGCTCGAGTACAGAATAATTTGCCTGCGGGTGCTTTTCATGCCCACCGTTTGCACCTTCAGCGTTTGCCGGCCATTGGGAATGGTGAGAGAATAATATCCGAATTGGTCTGTTATAGTCCCGATTCTCGGTTCTTCGATAAATACGATGGCGCCCAGCACCGGCTCGCCGGAGGTCTGGCTTTTAACGTAACCGGCCACTGTAGCCTTGCCGGCTCCGATTACGCTGGTTTTCTTGCCAATTTCAAATATTCTGTTTTCAACAAGATCGGCATCAGGCACTTGCTCCTGTCTGCTCTTTTCCAGCTCCAGCGCGGCTACTTCCAGCTTGCCTTCGGCTTCGTTGGCGGGCTTGAAAAAATCGGTGGGCAGGGTTTTTCTCACTTCATAGCCCCTCGTAATTACCACCTGGCCACGGTCGTTGATGAAAAACTTGAGATTTGATGCTTCGGGAAGGATGGCTTTTATGGCGTCTTCCAGCGAGGCATTTTGCAGATTGGCCGTTACTTTTAGTGTGTCAGTCCATTGCGGATTATAAAAAATCTTCGTTGCAATCTGTTGTTCAATCGTTTTCGCCGCGTTTTCAAAAGAAACAGATGAAAACGAAGCGGTTACACCCGGCTGTTGCGCATGCGCATACTGAGAAATGAGAATACCCGCAACAATTAAAAACTTTCTCATTTTTTGCTGTCCTCTTGTTTTAGTTGAAGGTATCGGTTTACAAGCAATGCCGCGCTTCTTCGGGGGTTTTGTTTCCAAATCAGGTTTTGCTGGTAGGCATAGGTTTTCAGCGCCTTTTTTTCGTCTTCGAGCAGCTTCAGCAATGCACGCCGGTTTCTGATGTAGTAATAGGTACCTTCTTTCTGAAGGTATATCCGCGACTTATATAAGAAGCCGACCACGGGCGCTCCCCTCGACTTGTCGATGAATTGCTCCTTTGTATGCTTAATGAAGAGCTTGTACTCGCTGTCGAAAAGTACTTCAAAAAAACCGGCCGATATCTCGTTGGCAGCACTCGTCGGGAGATACCGGAATTGCCTCGATCCTATATCAAAGCCATGCACTTTTTCCTGGGCGGGCCGCAGCGCAATCATTCGTCCGTCGGAAGGGTCGAAAAATTTAAAAACCACCTGGTCGTTTACAATGTCATACTTCACCTCGAGGTCATCGTAGCGGCGGCCCAGAAAAACGATGGTGCCCTCCTCCCATCCCTGCATCAAAAACTGATGGTCCACCACCTTATCATACACAATGGCATACTCCGACCCGGTGTATATCCTCGAGTTGGTACTTATCTGGCTATCGTACCATGCTGCGATCGGCTTCACAGCTGCGTTTTGGCTTATCAGTTGCTGTGAGTAAGCAGTAGTAAGAAGGCCTGCGATGCCGGTAATGAGTAGACACAGAAAATTTTTGAACATGTTAAGCAGGGCAGTGGTGGTAAATCAATAAATATGATGCAAAAAGAAGCATGCTGCAGAAATTCGAGTGGAAAAATATCCGACACGCGGCGATCTTTTATACTGTTAAACCACTTAAGTTCAAGAATCCCCGGGTGCCAGGCAATTTTTTTACCTAAGTGGTTGTAAAACTGGAATTTCGGTAGCCTTTTGCTAAAAGTTGTCTACCTCTCTGTAGGCAGCAATAAGCGCCAGTTCACCCTCTTTACCAGGTTTGGCATTGCCATGCTCCATGCCCATTATGCCGCGATACCCTTTGCTGTAAATGTGCTTAAAAACATTCTTATAGTTAATCTCGCCGGTTGTTGGTTCTTTCCGGCCCGGATTATCCCCGATTTGGAAGTAGGCGATTTCGTCCCAGCAAAGGTCGATATTGGCTATTAGATTGCCTTCATTGCGCTGCATGTGGTAAATATCGTACAAGATCTTGCAAGCCGGGCTTTGCACCGCTTTGCACAGCTCATAGGTTTGGGTGGAATACCGCATAAAGAGGTCCGGCGTGTCGCTTAACGGTTCGAGCACCATTACCAGGCCATGTGGCTCCAGCACCTCAGCTCCAGATCTTAAGGCGTCTATCACGTTGGCCGTTTGAATGCCGATGGGTAGGTTTCTCTCATAAAACCCGGGCACAACCGTCATCCATTTCGCATTTACCCGCTTGGCCAATTCGACCGACTTTTTGCATGTCTCTACAAACTTGTCTTTGAATTCTTTTTTTCCTGTGGTAAGCGACACCTTCCAGTTGTCGCCGCCATCAATCACAAACACGCCCATTGTCATGCCCAGCTGCTCAAGGGTTTTTCCAATCTTATTTTGCAGGTCGGTCGGCCTGCCCAGCATGCCGTTGTCCTCCAGCGATCGGAATCCCTGATCCGCCATAAACTTCAACTCTTCAATTGGATCGTCGCCCGCATGGTTTTTAAACATCCCGAAGTGAGGTGCATAGTTCATTTTAAAAACCGCTCCTGCTGCTTTGTTTTGTTGTACGGCCATAGCGCTACCCGAGGCAAAGGCAGCCGTTGCCCCTGCGAAAGCCGATTTGACCAGGAAATCTCTTCTCTTCATATTTAAAATATCAGTAGGTAAAGAATACTTGAATTATTTCGAGGCAACCGCCCCATCTTTTTTCAACGTTGTTAAATAGGCCACAAGGTCAACGAGTTGCTGTTGGGTAAGCGCCCTGTGCAGGCCCGTGGGCATCAAAGAATTTTCCAAAGGCTCTTTCGATACAATGTCTTTTTTGGCGTAAGATGTTCTGGCGCCGCCAATTACGGTTACTTCAATTGCGTCGTTGGTTTCACTCGATACATAGCCGGCAATTGTTTCACCATTTGCCATCTTGAACAAAAAGCCTTCGTACCCGTAGCTGATTCCCGCATTGGGATATATGATGGCCTTGTATAGCCCTTCTTTCGAGAGCTTGTCGCCAATTTCCGATAGCTCAGGACCAAACTGGGTTCCCTTCTGATTTACTATGTGGCAGGTAGCGCATACCCTGTCGAACATCGCCATGCCCACGGCGGGGTCACCTTCAAGCGCCACCATGTCAGGTATCGAAGCGTAGGCGGTGTCGCCTTTTGCCATTAGCTTGGCCACTTCTCTCCGCACCGACTCTTTAATGGCATTTAATAGCGTCAACTTGGCCGTTTCTTCAAGCTCGTCGGGCACTTCCCCGGCTACCAGCATATCGTAAAGATTACCTTCGGTAGACCAGCCCGTGCCATAGGCTCTAATGGCAGCTTTTCGCACTGCTAAGTCTCTTTTTTCATCCAGTGCAACTTCTCTAAAGGTGGCCCAAACCTCGGGCCCCCACAAATTCGTCATGGCGCTGATTGTGGTAATTACCTTTTCGTTGTCGTTTTGCTGCAGCTGTTTTTTGAAAAAATCGAGACCGGCAAACTGATTCACCAGCCGTGCAGCTTCAGGGCCAAAGCCACTGTTGGGGCTAGCCATATATATGGCCACTAATTCGGGCTGCTGGTCTTTCAGTTGGTAGCGTTTCACCCAGTCCATATAGGTGGGCGTTCCTTTCATTTCTTTTAGCGAAGCCCGCATGATCTTGTGTACCGAAGGGTCGGAATTGATTTTTTCCGGCGAGATATGACTAAGTGCAAGCAGCCGGATGCTGTCGGCTTGCGGATGCTGCAAAGTCAGCATTTGCGCGAGAAGGTTATCCTTCGAAGCATCCCGATGGAAATCAAAAGCCCTGAAATATCTCAGGTTATCCGAAAAGGTCCCTTCGTTGTTGGTTGCCAGCTTAGCGAGGTAGGGTAGTGCAGCCTTCGCTCTGCTCCTCCACACAATGTCATTGGCTCCGGCGCTTTCTAAACCTCGCGCTTCCACCCACTTCGCGAAAAACTCATCAGCCCTTGGGTCGGCACCAATGCCCAGCGCTTCAAGGTACCAGCGGTCTTTGCCGTCGTACTGCAGGGCCAGCTCCGTCCATAATGCTGCGGCAGCAGGCGACCGGTGGAATCGCAGCGCAATGGCGGCTTCCCGGCGCACCTGCACCGAGGTGTCTTTGGCTGCAGCCGCAAGGTACTCGTCCATTTTGCCGGATTTCAGGCTTCTGGCAATTCGCAGGCCCGTTATTCTCAAGTCTTCGTTGGCATCATTTAACGCCAGCTTGATGTACTCGTCGGTTTTACCGTCAATTCTTGCCAGCAGCCACAACGCCCGTGCTTTCATCCTCGGATTTTCAGACTCAAGCAATTTCTGCAAGGCTGCTTCGCCCTCTTTGCCCATTGCCGCAAGTGCCTGCCAGGCAAGGTAGCGGGTGGTCATGTTGGGGCTCTGTAGCGCCTGCACGGCTTTGGACGCGGTAGAAACGCCGGCGGCGTCAATGTCGTAATCTGCACCAGGTGGCGCTATACGGTAGATCCGCCCCTGCGCCTGGTCGCCCATCTGGTTGCCTCCCACGCCGGGATCGTACCAGTCGGCTACAAACAGCGACCCATCGGGCGCCACAGCTACGTCTACCGGGCGAAACCATGGGTCGTCAGAGGCTTTCAGTATGTCCACCACTTCTGCTGAATAGCCGGCACCCCTTTTTTGAACCGGATAGCTTCTTACCACATTGGGGCCGGCATCGGTATGAATAATCTGGTTATGGAAGACCTTCGGCAGAAGATCCCCCTCATACACTGCCATTCCAGCCGGGCTGCCTGCTCCAGTTTGCAGCAGGTTGGGCACTGATCCGGGGTCGTTTTGGTGCCAGTGCCGGAGGGGAATGTCTTTTTCCATGTTGGTTCGGCGGGTATTCCAGCTGGCACCGGTAAACTCGTCGGTATAGCCATAGTTGCCATACTCGAGTATGTAGTTGATTCTCACGCCGCGGTTGCCGTCGTCGTCGTTGTCCGACTGCCACACGGAGCCGTAGGAGTCCACGGCGGGTTCATATATGTTTCTGAAGTTGAAGCCCAGCACTTCCATTTCGGAGCCATCGGGGTTGCAGCGAAACACCATTCCCTGGCGGTACGGGTTCCCCTTGTCGTTCACTTCGTTGCCCGCAATATCCACCACCGCATTGCCGTCTTTGTCTTTTAGCTGGCGGCCTTCATTGCCAAAGTTGAAGTAATATTTTCCATCTGGGCCAAACGTAAATGAGTGAACCGCGTGGTCGCTTTGGAAGCCACCTATTCCGGTAAAAAGCACTTCTTTTTTATCGGGCACGTCGTCGCCGTTTTCATCGGTAAACACGAAAATATTGGGGCTGCAGGAAACAATGATTCGGTTGCCGAATACGCCTATTCCCAGCGCCGCGTTAATGTCGGTGCCCTGGTAAAAAATTTTCCGGCTATCCGCCACACCATCACCATTGGTGTCGGCAAGTATTACTATTTTGTCGCCTTCGTCGGTTTGCTGGTTGCCGGGGTTAAAGGTGGGGCGGTAGTTGAAGGCTTCGCAAACCCACACCCGGCCTTTTTCATCTACATCCAGGTTGGTGGGGTTAATAATCATTGGCTCGTGGGCGAAGAGTGTTGCTTCAAGGCCTTCGGCTACTTCCAGGGCCGAAACGGCGTATTGAGGCTCCCTTTTTTGAGCTTCAGTAAGTATGGTTCTGTCAACCGGGGGTTTTTCCCGGCCGCATCCCCCCACAAGGGCTCCAGCTAGTACTAAAATGGCCGATTTTTGAATAAAAGATGCACGCTTCAACATGTGGAAGTAGTTGTTTCTGAAAATGAACTTTCAAAATAGACAAAAGCTGTGTTTATTCCATCCTTGACTGTGATGTTACTAATGAAAAATCGGCTTGCACGGTGAATTATTTGCACTCAACGGTGGTATTGCTTCTTCTGGCGTCGTCAGGATGCCGCCAAATGCCAAAGAAATATGTTTTTGAAGAACCCAAAATGGGCTCGGTAGTAAGCATTACCCTTTTTGCAAGTGATAGCCTTGCGGCAAGAGAAGCTGCTTATCGAGCTTTTTCGAGAATAGATGAAATAAACCTGGCGCTAAGTGATTATTCGGAACAAAGCGAGACATGGCAACTGAATGCCGGGCAGCCGGACGGCTGGGTGACTGTGGGGCCCGATCTTTTGAAAACCCTGCTAATCTCACGGCAGGTGGCTGATGCGACAAACGGCGCATTCGATCCCGCCATAGGCAACATTGTGCAGCTGTGGCGCCGGGCCCGCAGGAGGCAAGAACTTCCATCGGCGGAGGCACTAAGCGAGGCACGATCAAACGGAGGCATCGGCAGTATTGCCATTGATACCGCACGCAGCAGGATAAAGCTGGAAGTAAAAGGCGTGCGCCTCGATTTTGGAGGCATTGGCAAAGGGTATGCGATGGACGAGGCGCTCAAAGTTTTGCAGGAAAACGGCATGAGGCGTGCCATCGTTTCGGCTTCCAGCTCCATTGCAGTTGGAGCACCTCCGGCGGATAAGCCGGTATGGGAGTTTACTCTCAGCAACGGCCCGGCTGGTGAACAAGGACTAAGTGAAACAATAAGCTGCAACAATTGCTTTATTGCTTCCTCCGGCGACCTGTACCAGTACATGGAATTGGATGGGCAACGGTATTCACATATCATTGACCCATCAACGGGAATGGCACTCACCAATGGAGCTTTTTCTATTGTAACTGCACCCAGCGCCACGTTGGCCGACGCCTACGCTACTGCTTTTTGCGTAATGGACAGGCAGCAGGTAATAGATTTTGTTAAAGCTCACCCGGGAGTGGAGGCAAAGGTGTGGAAGATGGAGGGAGGAAAAGTCCGCAGTTGGGAATCAGCCCGTTTTGAGAATTTACAAACCAGGTAGTCACATCATTAGCTTGTAAGCTCTTGCTTCACTTTTTCTACAAACGACTGTGAAACCCCAGACAGGGCAGCAATTTTAGAGGTATCAAAGTTGGTGTTCGTCAGAAGATTCTTTACTATTTCGTAGCTCTTTTGCGCTATTCCTTGTTCAATTCCCTTTTCAACCCCTTCCTCATAGGTTATTTTTTTATTGTCTCAATGATGCTCATAGCACTATCCTTTCCGGTTAATACTTCAATCTCTTTATCAGAGATACGATTTATTTCCTGGTCATATAAGAGCCCTTGCCCGAAAGAGGACTACCATCATCGACGTTTGTAACGTGGATGCTTGAGGGGGCGATTGTATCGCCGTCCCAAATTTCAAACAAAGCCCCATTGTGCACAAGAGCAGCAGTTTCAACTTCCAAAGTCAGCGCACCAGCCCGAACCGGGACTACCATCATCCACGTTTGCAACGTGGATGCGCGGGGAGGCGATTGTATCGCCGTCCCAAATTTCAATCAAGTCATCCTTTATGCACAAGAGCGCCAGTTTCAACCTCCGCTGCCAACACACCAGCCCAATCCGAAACCTTCAGGCGGTCCGCAATTCCTCGCGACTGTTTACTCGTACCTGCAAACCATGCGCGACTCCGTCCGGGCAACCCCTCGTGAATCCGGCCATCCCTTCGCTAAGCCCCGCCCCAATGCCGGATTTCAGTGACTGCTAATTCCAGCGGTCGGTTCTCCCCCTAATGAAAAACAAAAGCCCCGGCAGCGTCAACACACTGCCAGGGCTATCATTGAACATTGCTTTCCTTACTTGTTGGTTCCTGTTGAGGAGGAAGTAGTCGGCGTGCCGAGTACGTTGGTAACGCCGGGCACTGCTATGGCATAAAAGCCATCGCTGCTCGGCATCGATTTGGGGTTGGCATCCCACGCCAGCTTTTCAGGGAATAAGTTCACCTCCGAATTAATGGCCTGCTCCCAGGTAATTTCCTGTCCTGAGTAAGTAGCCATCCGGCCCATAATGGCTGTCATGGTTGCCTTTGCGCCATTTTCGAGGTCGTTGATCACCTCTCCCTTGCGAATGGCAGCAAACAGCTCCACGTGCTCCTGCTGGTACGGATTGGGATCCTCTTTGCCCCTGTGCTTGTAAATGATATTGCCTTTGAGGTCGGTCATGGTGCCGTTGCTCTCCACCCGGCCTTTGGTGCCTATTATGTGCTCGTACACTTTGTCCATGCAGCCTTTAATATGGCGGCATTGGCTGTTCATAATGGCACCGTCGTCGTAGGTAAATTCTACATAGTGATGGTCGAAAATTTCGCCGTATTCCTTGCCGGTGCGCACCTGCCGGCCGCCCATGCCCTGCGCTTTTACCGGATACGCCTGTTTCGCCCAGTTCATCACGTCTATATTGTGAATGTGCTGCTCTACAATGTGGTCGCCGCACAGCCAGTTAAAGTAGTACCAGTTTCTCATCTGGTATTCCATTTCGGTCATTTCAGGTTTTCTCTCAACCATCCAAACACCCGCACCGTTCCAGTACACCTGGCCACCGGTTACTTCGCCAATCTCGCCGGCATGCACTCGCTTCATTATTTCTCTGTACACTGTTTCGTAATGGCGCTGAAGCCCTACCACAATGTTGAGTTTCTTTTGTTTCGACTCATCGAGCAGGGCTAGCACCCTGCGTATGCCGGGGGCATCGGTGGCAAGTGGTTTTTCGCAGAATATGTGTTTGCCGGCTTTAATGGCATACTCGAGGTGGTCGGGGCGAAAACCCGGCGGTGTGGTAAGGATTACAACATCTGCTTTGTCAATGGCGCTTTTGTAGCCTTCAAAACCCACGAATTTGTTTTTATCGGGCACGTCAATTTTCGCCTTCAGGCTGCCGCTGTTGCCCGACCAGTCGCTGATCTGATCGCCCGTGATATGCTTGTAACAGTTGTCGATGCGGTCTTGAAATGCATCGGCCATGGCTACCAGTTTAATATTATTATCGGCATTTAGTGCCTGCACAATGGCGCCGGTTCCCCGGCCACCGCAGCCTACTACTGCCAGCTTCAACTCCTTCGTATTTTGCGGAGCCATAGACCGGGCTTCCCACGGGAGTCCTCCCAGCATCATTCCACCGGCCACCATGGCAGAGCCTTTCACGAAGTCTCTGCGGTTAAGACCGGTTTTAATTTCTAAGTTGCTCATGATGATATTTTTAAGTAGATATAATGCAATATAAGAAGTTCCGGGTCAACCTTCATCCAGTACTGTCGCCCAAAATGCAGCCTGCTCCTGCTTTGTGGGCTGTACCGCCGGTTTTATCAGTCGCAAGCCCACAAAAGGAGCGTCGGAGGCCCACCAAAAGCTTTTCGGAATCTGCGGATCTCTCTTTTGCCAGTTGGGTGTTGAGCTGGTGCGGTTTGCGGAGCGCAGGTCTTCGGGGTCGTCGTCCCACGAGCCACCCCTTGCCGAGCGTGGGTGGAGGTTGGTGGGCATTCGCCACGGATTAACGGCACCGTCTGCTATTGTGCTGTAAAAATCGGCCTGGTACTGGTCCATTGTCCATTCCATCACGTTGCCGTGCATATCGTAAAGTCCCCAGGGGTTGGGCTTTTTTCCTTTCACCTGGTGGTACTTGTCGTTGCTGTTGTGGAAAAACCATGCATACTCGCCGAGCATTTTGGGATCGTCTCCGAAAGAATAAGCCGTAGTGGTACCCGCCCGGCAGGCATACTCCCATTCGGCCTCGGTAGGCAGCCGGTAAAACTCACCCGTGGTTTCGCTCAACCACTTGCAGAAAGTAAGGGCGGCATATTGGGTCATGCTGGTGGCCGGAAAACCGTATTTGCCCATGCCGTAGCTAGGGTCCAGGTAGGGGGTGCTCGGCTTCACCATGGCGTCGGCCACAAGCTTGCCGGCTTCGTCGGCATAGGTTATTTGCGCCCGCTTTTCCTTATCGGTAAACAGCTCATACAGCTCCCACGTCACCTCTGTTTCCATCATATAGAAAGAATCGATAGCCACCTGGTGCACAGGCCCCTCGTCTTCCTCGCGGTTTGCTTCGGTGTCGGGGCTGCCATAGCTGAAAGTACCACCGGGTATCGGCACCAGGGTAATACTTACTTCGGTGCCCGGTATCTGCTTCGTATATTTCTCAAAAGTTTCCTGCGCAGTAGCAATGCCTGCAAGGCTGAGCAGGCAGGCTGCTGCCAATATCTTCTTCATCAACATGTGTTATTCCTTTGCTATTAGTTTAAATGATATCTCAACTTCTTCACCTGTAACTATTTGCCCAAACATGGCCGTTGGCGGCTCTACCTCAAAGTCTTTCATGTTTAGTTTGTGCGATCCCTCAAACGTGAAGCCACCGCCCGGTTGTTTTTTTCCTGTTACCATCACAGTTACCGGTTTGGTTTTGCCTGCAATTTCGAGGTTGCCTTTGGTTTCAAGCAAAAAGCTGTCTTTGGCCACTGTGGTCACCTGGTTTTCGGTAAGAGCAAATTTGATATCGGGGTTTGTATCAGATTTCAGGGCATTATAAATCTTTTGTTCCATCGTAGCGCCTCTCGGGCTTTTGATGCTTAGCACCGGCATTGTAAGCGAAACATCGGCGATTTTGTCGCCTTTTTTAAATGTTCCTTTCTTGTAAGCTTTCTCGTCTAATTTTACCGTGCCTTTGATTTCCGTTACGTCGCTCGTCCAACCCTGAAGCGTGGATGTGCCCATAATTGTCATAGTAGATCCATCGCTGATTTTCAGGGCTGTTACCTGTGCGTACCCCGAAAAACTGAGCAGCAACAAGGCGAAAAGCATTTTAAATTGGTGTGTTCGTTTCATTATTGGCAATTTATTTTTCAAAACAAGCATGGCAACCCAATCATCCCATCCCGGTGTGCCCGGGTGCTGTTGATTGAAGTTTGCAAAGGGTAATTGCGCAGTGTGTGCGGCAACACTTTGAATCTGCAATTAAATCGTTTTAAGGGATAAAATAAATATTATATGAGTAAAGAGGCAGAAACTGCTATTCTCCGGGAGCAAATACAATGCTAATCCTGTTTTTGGTGTTAGTATAGAAAAGCTGACCATGAGAAAACATGCAAAATACCTGGCTCTGATTTGCTTTATAACAACCGTATTTTTTGCCTGCAACAAGGAGGAAGACCCCGAGCCAATAGACATAGTGAAAGCCAACCTGCTGGGCGAATGGGAAATTGCTTCTTTTACCCTCAACGGCCAAAACCGTACCGCCGAACTGGCAGACTATACTTACGAAATCTATTTTAACGGCGACTTTACAGTGAACAAGGGCGCAATCGAGTCATACGGCTCTTATGACGTCAATGCTACAGCAAAAACCTTTACCGTAAACCTTACCAACCCAAAACCACCGGGAGACGCTATTGATGGCGCCTGGCAGGTATACGAAAATACCGAAACCAGCCTGTGGCTCAAAAGCTTTGAACAGGCCGATGGTAAGGAATTCCGGCTAACAAAGGCGGACTAGCTTTTGCCAGAAAGAAAAACAACTTTTCATCAATTTCTCTGATTCATCGCATAACTTTGACTTTCTTTTTTGTGAGTTATGCAGAACACCTTACGGGCTTTTCAATCCACTTTTGAAGGCGAATTTTATTTTGACGAAACCAGGCGCAGGTTATATGCTACCGACGCCTCTGCCTACCGCGAAATGCCATTGGCCGTGGCCTTGCCGAAAAACGCATCGGACATAAAAAAACTGATCAAATTTGCCCTCGAAAACAACACATCGCTAATTCCCCGCACTGCCGGCACCTCTCTCGCCGGGCAGGTAGTTGGGGGCGGTATCGTGGTTGATGTATCCAAATATTTTAACCAGATACTGGAGGTGAATGAAGCCGAAAGATGGGTGAGGCTGCATCCGGGCGTTGTGCGCGATGACCTCAACAAGCACCTGGCGCCGTTCGGGTTAATGTTTGGCCCCGAAACCTCCACTGCCAACCGGGCCATGGTGGGTGGCATGGTGGGCAACAACTCCTGCGGCTCCAACTCAATTGTGTATGGCAGCACCAGGGAGCACCTGCTCGAAGCGAAGGTAATTTTAAGTGATGGATCGCAGGCGACTTTCGGGCCGCTCAGTGAAGACGACTTTTTTGCAAAAGCCCAGGCAAATACAACCCTCGAGAACCACCTGTACAAGGAGGTTTACGAACTACTGAATAACCCCGAAAACCAGCAAGAGATTGAGCGGGAATTCCCAAAGCTTTCGGTAACCCGGAGAAACACCGGATATGCACTCGACATGCTTTTGAGGAGAAAGCCTTTTGTTGCCGAGGGGCCCGACTTCAACTTTTGCTCACTGTTGGCGGGATCCGAAGGTACACTTGCCTTTATTACCGAGCTTAAGCTAAACCTGGTGCCGCTTCCACCGAAAGAAAGAGCGCTGGTTTGCCTGCATTTCAACACCATAGATGAAAGCCTCAGGGGCAATCTTATTGCGCTGAAATACAACCCAAGCGCCTGCGAACTGATCGACAAGTTTATTCTCGACTGCACCAAAAGCAATATCGAGCAGAGCAAAAACCGGTTTTTTCTGCAGGGCGATCCCGGTGCTATTTTAGTGATTGAAATTGGCCGCGAAACAGCCGAAGAGAGAGACAGAGACATCGCTCTGATGATCGACGATTTGAAAGCGAACAGCCTCGGATATTATTACCCGATCCTTTTCGGAGAAGACATGGGTAAGATATGGGCGCTGAGAAAGGCGGGCCTGGGACTGCTGGGCAACATGCCGGGCGACACCAAACCGGTACCTGTGATTGAAGATACCGCGGTAGATGTGCAGGAGCTTCCGGAGTACATCAGGGAGTTTAATGAGATCCTTCACAAGTACGGCCTCAGCAGCGTGCATTATGCCCACGCAAGCACCGGCGAGCTGCACTTGCGGCCAATTTTGAACCTGAAATCTGCCGAAGGGCAGAAGATGTTCCGCACCATAGCGGAGGAGATTGCCACGCTGGTTAAAAAATATAAAGGGTCTTTGAGTGGCGAGCATGGCGATGGCCGCTTGCGGGGGGAGTTTATACCGCAAATGGTGGGTGCCAAAAACTATGCGCTCATGGAGCAAATAAAGGATATCTTCGACCCGAAAAACATATTTAACCCCGGCAAAATAGTGCGCACGCCTCCCATGGACACCTCGCTGCGATACACTGCCGGGCAGCAGACCAGGGAAATTGAAACGATGTTCGACTTTTCGGCAAGCCAGGGTGTGGTAAGGGCGGCCGAGCAGTGCAATGGCTCCGGCGACTGCCGCAAAACGCATGTAAGCGGCGGCACCATGTGCCCAAGCTATATGGCCACCAAAAACGAAAAGGATACCACCCGGGCCAGGGCGAACATTCTGAGGGAGATGCTCACCAACAGCACCAAAAAGAACCCCTTCGACCATAAGGAGATTAAGGAGGTGCTAGACCTGTGCCTTTCCTGCAAAGGATGTAAATCCGAATGCCCCTCCAACGTGGACATGGGTAAGCTAAAGGCCGAATTTCTTCACCATTACCAGCAAGCCAACGGCGTGCCCTTCCGCAGCCGTATGGTTGCCAGCTTCGCCTCGGCAAGCAAGCTGGCTTCAGTAGCCCCGGGGCTTTACAATTTTGTGGTGTCCAACCCGGTAACAGGCCCAATTACCAAAGCTATTTTAGGCTTTGCGCAAGACAGACCAATACCCGCACTGAGCAAAACTACCTTCAGAGCCTGGTTTAACAGAGACTTTAAACCCAGTGTAAACGCCGGCAATACGAAAGGCAAGGTGCTGATTTTCTGCGACGAATTTACCAACTACAACGACGCTGAAATTGGTGCCACTGCTGTTAAGCTGCTCGACAGGCTGGGCTATGAGGTAGAAATGCCTGAGCACGAAGAATCGGGCAGAGCGCACCTTTCCAAAGGACTGATAAAAGATGCGAAGAAGCTGGCGGAAAAGAACATCCGGCTGCTGGCCGACAAGGTGAGCGCCGATACCCCGCTCATAGGCATTGAACCAAGCGCCATTTTCAGCTTCCGCGACGAATATGTGGACCTGACAACGGGCGAGTTGAAGGAGAAAGCCCGGACGATTGCTGAGAATACATTTCTTATCGACGAATTTTTGGCTGACGAGATGCTGAAAGGCAAAATTCAGGCAAGCCAGTTTACTCAGGAAAAAAAGCGGATCAGGCTGCACGGGCATTGCCACCAGAAAGCGCTGAGCTCGCAGGTGCCGACAAAGAAAATCCTCAGCCTTCCCCAAAACTACGAGGTGCTGCTTATTCCCAGTGGGTGCTGCGGCATGGCAGGGTCGTTTGGGTATGAAAAGGAGCACTACGATGTGTCGATGAAAATCGGTGAGCTGGTGCTATTCCCGACCGTACGCAACGAGGCCGACGAAACCATTATAGCGGCACCAGGCACCAGCTGCCGGCACCAGATAATGGACGGAACCGGGCGCAAAGCAAAACATCCCGTGGAGGTGCTTTGGGAGGCTTTGGTGTAGGTAAATTACTCTATTTCGAAGTCGGTATATTTCTTCGGAATATTTTGCAGTGCCTCATGCGCCAGCCGGTCTTCCCGCTTTTCAATGCCGATATAAAAGGGTTTGGGCAGTAATATCCATTGCATGTTGGCGGGTTTTTCAGCCAATGTAAGCGTCAGCTGCGATTCCGTAGAACGGGTGGCGGTTTTCGTCTGTCGGCCATTTACTCTAGAGAGCACCAGGGCCGTCCTCAATACAGCATCTGAGCAATGGTAGTATCTGCCGGCTTTAGCGTATGTCATGTGTGTTTCAGAGCTCAGGTTCTCGTATTTATAACCCATCGCCTGCGAGGCAAAGCTCCTGTACAGTAAACTTGTTTGTTGTTTGAGATTGAACTCTGTGCCTGAAAACCGCCGGTATTCCACAATTGCCTTGCTTGTTGAGTCGATTGCCATATAGCCTCGGTCATCCCACTTTCGCGATTCAAAGTACAGCGTCACAATATGCCTGTTCTCATTGTCCCCCGTTACCTGTTGAAAATTGTAGTTCTTAATAGTGGACTTGTCCAATTGGTGAATAAGATCGTGGTGGTAGAGAACCTTCTGAAGGCCTGAGAAATCGCATCCCGCTGATTGGTCTTTATACTTAATTGTTCCTTCAACAGGAGCTAGCAAATATTCTTTGTTTTTGAAAACACCTGGCGTAAGCAAATAGCCCCTGCTTTGGAAGCCATAGCCACTGGAGTCGGATAGCGAACGGGTTTTGTAGTCGTACCGGAAAGCCCCCGTGTCACTGCCGTAGTTACGCCGCTTATTGTCGACCACCTCCAGCAGCAATTTTTTTATCCAGGCTTTATCGTCAGCTGTTACCACTACCTCCGAAAGGATAAGGCGTATCGGTTGAAGAAATACTGTATCTTTTATCTCGTCTTTGGTTAAGCTGATTGCTGCATAGTTCAGATGTGTGAAGGAAAGTTGCTCGAAGGCAAAACCCAAGTGGAAAAAGCCATTTTCGTCGCTCGAAGTACCCGCTACCTGTTGCCCATACTGGGAATAGATATTTACGAATGGAATTCCCTTTTTTGTTTCTGAGTCTGCAACCACCGCATGTATTTGCGATATAACGGGTTGCGCGCCTGCCAGCATGAATGAAAGCATAAAAGCCAGCTGTGTGGATTTTGACGAGGCCATAAGTGAAGAATAAGGATACTACTTCCTGCGAATTTGGCAGACACAGCTTACGGGGAGAAAAGTTGGGAGAAGGGCATGACCCACGAATACTATTGTTTTTTCCGAAGAGGTGAATTCATCCAAAAATCTTCGTTGTCTTTAAGGGACCTGCTTACTACCTCAGGGGATAAAGGAGCACTGTTGCTGATGAACTCACCGTTTGCCGGGGCGGTCTTGCCAGGAAATATTTTTTGAACGAATAATTCACGGAATTGGAATACAGCTGAATTGGTTATTTTGTCCAGTTCCCGATTGCTGAGATCCCTTATGTCTTTGGTGCTCAAGCTTAGTTTTGAGCTCATATCATCCGAATATTTTTCCAGATACGCTGCTGAGGTCTCATTAAGAAATAGTGTCACCTGTCGTTCACCTGTCAATTGGGCACGGTGGATGCAAAGAGGTTTGTTTTCGAACACGAAAGCATAATTACTTGTGTCGGTTACTGAAGTCTCTTCGGGAATGGCATTCAAATCCAATACAAACGCTTTCCTTTCTTTATTATAGAGTATCTCAATTACCTTAAAGTCTGTGTCATTATGTGTCTTGAATCCGTTGTTAAAAGAAATGTAGTTCAGATACATGTACGGACCCATGCGGGCGTATTCTGTTTGTATGTCGTACATCAGCTGGGTTTCCTTCATTGTTTTATTGTAGGTGGAATATTCTATTTTGTGGATCGCAAAATTTCCTTTTTCAATAAATAACCTGCCATCGGAAAAATTACGAGGACCAGAAGCATCATATTTCGACCTGAATGAAATACAGTACAAAGAAATTGTATCAAGGTTTACGCTTTCCTCCATCTTCAGAAAATGGTTTTTCTCAAAATCGTTAATAAACACATCGACGAAGGAATAAGAAAACCGTTTGTTATTTCTAATGGCATCGTGCAGCCGCAGAATGCCAAGTTCGTTTCCGCCTAATGGGGAAAGTACCGCATTTGGGATGTACTTATTTTTGCCACGCCCATATCTTCCCGGCTCATTATCGTATGGACGGGCGGTGCTGCTGTCCTGCGGGAAATCAGTATTGATCTTATACTCATACAGACCGATGGTAGTCTGTAGAAAATCGTCAGTCGAAAACCCTTTGTCGTACACTTCAACAATGGCTTCATTTAAATTGAAGTAGTTGGTATCTAACAGTTGGTAATCTCTGTAATAACCAATGTACGAAAATGGCTCTTGCGGATAGTTGACATCAAGGTTTGCAATGGCCATATTCAAGACCTTCGATGCTGAGAGCTTTTTCCTTTTTCCGGAAGAAACTACTACCTCGTTCAGGGAATGGATGGAAGGCACCAGCCTGATGAAATTCAAGGACAACTCTTGCAGGTCCCGAAATGATACACTTGTGGTGGTGTATCCTATGCACGAAACCACGACTGAATCGGCAATATCTTTAAACCGCCGGGGTATCTGAAAATCTCCGTTTGCGTTTGACACTACTCCCATCATTTTGTTTTTAATTTTTATGCTGGCAAAAGGCACCGGCTGATTTGTTTGACTGTCGATAATTTTCCCCTGTAAAGCTGCGTCCTGACCACGTAGCGTACCGGCTAAGCAAAGGAAAAAAAGCAGTAAAAGATTAAGTCGGAGGTAGCCCATTTGGTTTTTTTGTTTTCAGACCTTGCGAGGGGTGCTTGAGGAAGAGACAATTCCGCATTCCCAAATAGTCTTATTCTGATTAATAAAACTTTTACCCCCTCAAGTCCTGATCACATCAGTATCCACGGGCACGTAACCGAGCTGCCGGCTCATGGTGAGGAGCTGGCCTTTGTGGTGAAACTCGTGGGTAAACACGTGGGTGAAAAGCATGAGCGGCGTTGTAGTAAGCGGCTGCCCGCTTCGTAGCTTGCGGGTAACATCCGTTAATAGGCTGCTTCTGAATGTAAAAAGAAACCTGCTTACCAGCTCGTCTACCTGTTGGTAAGCCTCCCGCACCTGGCCAATAGTTGTGAACGCCGTCGGGTCGAGGTAGTCCAATGTTTCTTCAAGGCCAAACTTGCCCAGCCAATGAACGTAAGTGTTGGCAATATGCACCTGCAGGTTGCGCAAGCTGCCGTTGGCGAAAGCGGGGAGCTCCTGCACATACTGCTCAGGGGCAACGGTTGCAAGGTATGAAAACAAGGCTTGCCGGGAGCCTTTCACCATTTCGTATTGTTGCAGCAGTAGTTCCATAGTGGAAGATACTGCACAGGCAAACGAAGTGCAACTGCTTTGAGCGTTGAGGGCCGGCTAAGTTAAAAGGCATACAGCACGGAGATGACCTCCAGTCTGCCCGGAGCGTTGTGCTGTTCAGAGCGGAACTATTGGTAGTACAGCGCCGAACTTTGCTCAGGTCCGCCTTTAACACTACCTAAACACCATGGTGTTTGAATCAAAAGACCATGGTGTTCTATAAAAAAGACCATGGTGTTTCGAGTAAAAGACCATGGTGTTTCCGAAAATATCAGGCTTTTACTTAGCATTTTTCAAGGCAGTACTGCTAAAAGTACTGCCCGGTGCCGGCAATTGCTCTGCTTTCAACTGCCAGCGGTACAGCCTTTTACAAGCGGATTGCCACAAATTCTAAAGGCGATTACCGGTTCAGAGGCCGCGGAAGCAGGGTCCGTTGCACTAACCCAAACCCATAAAAACAAAGACACCCAAACACTTCAATTCGACACATTAAAATTGCCCCAGCGGATCGCAGCAGGCTTAAATTTCTTTGCATTACAGCTTCGGCTACAGCAATCTCAAATTCGTCTGCCGATTTACGCCACCAAAAGCCCCTTCACCTGCTTTTCAACCAGCGATGCATAGTAGCCATCGGCTGCCATAAGCGCCTGGTGGTTGCCGGCTTCCAGTATGTTGCCGTCTTTCAGCACAAAAATGCGGTCGGCTTTTACTACGGTCGACAGCCGGTGGGCAATAATAATGGAGGTTCGGCCTTTCATTAGCCGCTCAAGGGCCTCCTGCACCTGAAACTCGAGCTCAACGTCCATGGCCGACGTGGCCTCATCGAGGATCAGAATCGGCGGGTTCTTCAGAATGGCCCGTGCTATGGCAATACGCTGGCGCTCGCCCACCGAAAGGCGGCTCCCTCTTTCCCCGGCCGAAGTGTCATAGCCACTGTCCAACTTCATAATAAACTCATGGGCATTGGCAGCAATGGCGGCGGCTTCAATCTCTTTCAGTGAGGCGTCGGGTTTTCCGTAGGCTATATTGCTGCGAATGCTTTCGTTGAAAAGCAGGGCATCTTGCAGCACCACGCCAATATTTTTGCGGATCGATTGCTGCTTGAGTGTGCGCACATCCTTGCCATCTATTTTCACGCTGCCGCTAACGGGGTCGTAAAAACGCTGCACGAGGGCCGTCATGGTAGATTTGCCGGTGCCGCTTGGCCCCACAAATGCCACCGTTTCTCCGGCTTTTATCGCAAGATTTACCCCCTTCAAAACTGGCCGGTTGGTAGCACTGTAGTGAAAGTGCACATTCTCATAGCTTATTTCCCCTTTTACATTTTTCAGCTCGCCGGCGCCTGGTGCATCGCCCAGGGTGTCCTGCGTGTCGAGTATGGAAAAAATATGGCCTACCGAGGCATTTGCTACCCTAATGATGCGGTAAATGCCGGTAAGGCTCTGCACGGGCCCAAAAAGTCCGCCCACGTAGGCAATAAAGGCGATAAGGGTGCCGAGGGTCATTTGGTTATTGAAAACCAGCCAGCCTCCAAAAGTAACGGCAGAAATAGTGGCGAAGGTAACGCTCAGGTTTTGGGTTGCCTTTATCTTCGAATCGAAGCCGACGCCACGCACCACAGTTTTGTTTGCCTCTCCCACATTCGACAAAAACCGCTGCTTTTCGTAATCTTCCATGGCAAAACTGCGCACCGTAACAATACCCGACAGCACCTCATTAAACCGTGAGTATATCTGTCCCCATTTGGTCATCAGAAACTCCTCCCTTTTGCTTTGCGAGGGGGCTGCCCATGCAGCTATAAGAGCCGGTGCGGGCGAAAAGGCGAGCACCAGCAGTGTCATCCGCCAGTCGAGCTGAAACATCACGATAATTGCAAAGGTGAGATAGGCAACAGCTGGCACGAGGTTGAACGCAATTTCGGTAAGCGCCCCGAGGAAGCCCTGAATGCCCCGGTCGAGCTTGGTCATAATGGCTCCCACGCCCTCCTTCCGCTGGTTTTCGAGCGGTAGCCGGTGCAGCCGCTCTATAGTGCTGCTCAGGAGATTGTTGTGAACCGACAGCCGGGTGCGCCATGTCAGAAAATTGGAACGAGCCGTGAGCGTTTCTTTGAGCACAGCCAATGCCACCATGCCCGCTGCCGTAAACATTATTTGCTGCCACGAAGCCTTGTTTCCCAAGCTATCAAAAATATGGCGCATCAGTAAAGGTTCAACCACCCCAATGGCAGCCACGCAAAGCGCAAGAAATAGTACAATTATAATGTAGCGCTTTTCGGACCTGGCATAGCTTAGTGCCCTGGCAATCTGCTTCCAGTGCGTGCCCGATATCTTACCCTTCAAATTAAAAGTCATCCTTGTCCCTTCCTAAAAGTGTTGGCAGTAACTGTTGAGGTCAGGCTGGTAAAATACAATTGAAGATCAAAGGTAAGTGGCAAATGCGGCCCGAGCTAAATGGCGGCTTTTGTGGGCGATTGATGCTGCGTAAGATGTAAGAACGTTTTTGACGCCCGATAGGCTGCAAACGTAAAAACAGGATAAAACCAACCTGCCAGACCCGTGTATCCTGGGGAGTATTTTTACTTAAAGGATCATTTCGGGTGTTTCTGAGGCTTTTTACAGCAAGGCGCCACGATGCCAGACACAATTAGAAAGCTGTGTAATATTTTCGGCAGAAGTAAAATACCGCCGCAGCAAGAGAGCGATCGAAAAAAACCGGCCGGTGATACAATTTCCCTACAGGGGTGTTATCTTCACTATTCACACACCTCCATCTATGAAAAAGCACGCAATCAAAATCAGCCTGTTCATCCTGCTTTTTGTGTCTTCATGTGTTTCCCTAAACCGGGAGCAGACTGAAAAGCAAAGCATTGCAGATGAAATGGAAAACTCGCTTACGGGCGAGCTGCTGGAAAAGTGGTATCCGATGGCTTTGGACGAACAAGACGGGGGGTTCCTCAGCAGCTTTGCTTACAACTTTGAGCCAACAGGCACCCAGGACAAGATGATTGTGACGCAGGCAAGGCACGTGTGGACAAATGCAAAAGCCTCGGAACGCTACCCCGAAGTGGAGCATTACAAAGCAGGAGCCAGGCACGGTTTCAAATTTCTAAAGGAGAAAATGTGGGACAAAGAAAGAGGTGGCTTCTACATACTTGTTGATAAGCAGGGGAATCCGAAAGGGGAAGCAAAAAATGCTTATGGAAACGCTTTCGCCATCTACGGCCTGGCTGCTTATTATAAAGCCTCCGGCGACGAAGAGGCGCTCGAGCTGGCAAAAATGGCTTTCCACTGGCTCGACGAGCATAGCCACGATCCGCAGCTCAAAGGCTATTTTCAGCACCTCGGAGCCGACGGCACGCCGGTTGTGAGGCCCGATTCTGTACCTTCTACCTCCGACCTTGGGTACAAAGATCAAAACAGCACCATTCACCTGCTCGAGGCGTTTACCGAGCTTTACCAGGTATGGCCCGATAGCCTGCTAAGAGAGCGGCTGACGGAACTGCTTTACCTGGTGCGGGATACCATCACCAACCCGGAAGGCTACATGACACTGTTTTTTTACCCCGACTGGTTGCCGGTTTCCTTCCGCGATTCGTCAACCCAAATTATTATGCAGCACCATTACATCGACCATGTGTCGTTTGGCCACGATGTGGAAACGGCGTTCCTGATGCTGGAGGCTGAACATGTGCTCGGCATACATGACCCGGCAACACTGGCCAAAGCAAAAACCATGGTGGACCATGCCCTGAGGTACGGTTGGGATATGGAAGCGGGCGGATTTTACGACGAAGGCTACTACTTCAAAGGCGATAGCACCCTTACCATTATAGCCGACACCAAAAACTGGTGGGCACAGGCAGAGGGGCTTAACTCGCTGCTGCTAATGGCCTCGCACTTTCCCGACGATGAAATGCAGTACTACGCAAAGTTTAAACAGCTGTGGTCTTACGTAAATACCTACCTTATCGACCACGAAAATGGTGGCTGGTACGAGGGGGGCATTGATAAGCAGCCGGAAAAGAAGACGGCCAGAAAGGGCCACATCTGGAAAGCCGCATACCACAACTACCGGGGCCTGGCGAGCAGCGTAGATAGGTTGAGAAGCGAGTAACAGCTGATGTCGGGTGACCGTTTTTCGTATTGGTCGCGGGCCTGAATTATTGCGCGCCTGAGTTGAGCGGCTGTATGTCCTTGTTCTCAATTCTCGACAACTCCTTTAGCTGCCCTTTTTCGAATAGCTCCGCCTGCTGGTACACGGTAGCGGTAGTGTCGACAGGCTCGTAGTTGACGTAATCCTGGAAAACGATTCCACCCACTTTCTGCCGGTTATACGCTTCCCTGAAGCGGACGCCCGTTTCGTCGGTATTGTAATAATAGGCGAAATAATCGAGGAAGAAGGTGCGTTGGTGAAACCAGTAAACGAAAACATCTTCGTAGTCTTTGCCTCCGCCCTGCTGGTCAAACGTGATTTCTATTTTGTGATAAGGTTCGCCTTTGATAGTTTCTTCGCCCAGGTACTTTTTGTTTACGGCGGGGTCGTTGAGCTGGTAGGGTAGCTGAATGAAGTAAAGTACCGAATTGACGGAGTTGGCGTACTTTGTTTGCCATTCGCTGGTTAGCGCCACGGTGTCGCCGTTGAGGGTGCGGGTGAGCTGGGAGCTGTTTATAAGGACGTCTTTCAGAACGCCGAGCGAATCCTGGAAAGTGCGGGTATAAACGTAGTGATCCGGGTTACGCTGCCACGAGTAATGCCTGTCGCGGAAATCAAATTCAAAAGCGGCACTGTGGTACGCCTGCCCACCATGGGCTTCAATGGCTTTATCTACTATTTCCTGCGCTTTGGCATCGGCGGTATTGCTGTTTGTGGTTTCAGACGAGCAGCCGGCCATGAAGCCGATCAGCACAAGGGCAAAAAAAAGAACATTCTTCAGCATTGGATCTTTTATTTATAGAAGCTCGAAACGTTCCCGCTCCAAAATGGTTAAGCCAATATAGTCTTGCGGGAGACAATACAGCAAACGATTATGAGCGAAGTGACACAAATAGTTGATTTCGGCAACACCATGCAAGTGCTAACCGCTGTCATCGCGCTTTTTGCGATCGTTTTCGTTCGCTATGTGGCAGTGTCGGGCATTTTTTTTGGTGTGTTTTACCTGGTTTGGCCGGATAAATTCAGGCACCGAAAAGTGACGGAAGGCTCGTGGAAAAAGGGACAATTCCGACGGGAGTTGCGGTATTCGGCCATTACCTCAGCAATTTTTGCTGTCTCAGGGGTTGCGATGCTTTGGGCGTGGCAGCAGGGTTATACGGCCCTTTATACTGACATTTCGACCT